>NZ_SSDN01000040.1:0-57336 GCF_004794355.1 Microbacterium sp. K36
CCCGGTGCCCGGACACAAGCGCGTCCTGCTTGCCGCCCCCCGCGGATACTGTGCAGGGGTGGACCGTGCGGTGGTCGCTGTGGAGAAGGCGCTGGAGCGCTACGGCGCCCCGGTCTATGTGCGCAAGCAGATCGTGCACAACATCCACGTCGTGACGGAGCTCGAGGCCAAGGGCGCGGTCTTCGTGGAGGAGGTCGACGAGGTGCCCGAGGGCGCGCACGTCGTCTTCAGTGCGCACGGCGTCTCCCCGGCGGTCGTGAACGCCGCTTCGGACCGTGGTCTGCATGCCATCGACGCCACCTGCCCGCTCGTCACCAAGGTCCACCGCGAGGCCGTGCGCTTCGCGCGGGACGACTTCGAGATCCTGCTCATCGGCCACGACGGTCACGAGGAGGTCGAGGGCACCGCGGGAGAGGCACCGGACCACGTCACGGTCGTCAACTCCCCGGAAGAAGCCGACACCGTCCAGGTGAAGGACCCGTCCAAGGTGGTCTGGCTGTCGCAGACGACGCTCTCCGTCGACGAGACGATGGAGACGGTGAACCGACTGCGCACCCGCTTCCCCGAGCTGCACAATCCGCCGTCCGACGACATCTGCTACGCGACGCAGAACCGGCAGGTCGCGATCAAGAAGGTCGCGCAGGGCGCTGATCTCGTGATCGTGGTCGGCTCGGCCAACTCGTCCAACAGCGTGCGTCTCGTCGAGGTCGCCCTGGAGTACGGAGCCAAGGCCGCGTACCGCGTGGACTACGCCGAGGAGATCCGCCAGGAGTGGCTCGACGGCGTGGAGACGGTGGGTGTCACCAGCGGCGCCTCCGTCCCCGAGGTGCTCGTGCGCGAGGTGCTCGACGCGATCGGCGATGCCGGGTATCGCGATGTGGAAGAGGTCAAGACGGCGGAGGAGGACCTCATGTTCTCCCTGCCGAAGGAGCTCCGTCAGGACGCCACGGGCCAGCGCGACGCGCGCGCCCTCGGCGGCCGCGCGTCCGCTGGAGGGGGTGCGTAGCGGTGAACGCCGCGGAGGCGGAGCCGACCCTCATCGGGTCCGTGCAACGCGCGCTCCGCCTGGTCGACATCGTCGCCAACTCCCCGCGGCCGCTTCCGGCCAAGATGCTCTCGTCGATCACGGGGCTCACTCCGGGAACGACCTACAACCTCGTCCGCACGCTCGTGCACGAGGGGTACCTCAGTGCCGAACCGGACGGGCTCGTGCTGGGCGGACGCTTTCCCGCGTTCCAGCAGCAGATCGACTCTCGTGGGGTGTTCCTGGCTCGGGTGCGCGCCGCTCTGCGCGCGGTGACGGAGGACGTGGGCGCCACGGCCTACCTCTCCCGATATGCGGACGGGGAGATGCATCTCGTCGACATCGTGGACGCCGTGCGGAATCCGCGCATCGAGCTCTGGGTCGGGCTGCACGCCAGCGCCCACGCGACCGCTCTCGGCAAGCAGATCCTCGCGGCGCTCTCCGAGGAGGATCGCCTGGACTACCTCTCCCGGCACCGGCTCGAGGAGCTCACGCCTCGGACGATCAGCGATCGCCGGACGCTTCTCACCCAGCTCGAGCAGACGCCGGGATGGGCGATCGACCGGGAGGAGTATGCGATCGGAGCCACCTGTGTCGCGGTTCCGGTCGTCGCGCCCGGGGTGACGGCGTCGCTGGCCGTCTCCCTGCCCGCGGACCGGGCGGTGGTCAACCGCCGTCTCGTGTCGAACCTGCAGCGCACGGCGCGGCGGCTCTCCCTGCAGCTCGGGGCGGACGCCCTGGACACCGACGGCCCGGACGCCGAGTTCACCATCTGAATTCGGGGCCCTGGTGTGGGCATCGCGGGTTCCCTATGATCGAAGGCGTAGTGGCTGACAACGCCCTACTGATCGCCTACGGCGTCCCCAGCGCCGGCGACCAACGGGATGAGGAGCGTCCCCAGCGCTCCACGTCCGCGGCCCCGAGAAGTCCCCACTTCTCCGGGGCCGCTATCGGTTGGGGGCCCGGCTTCCCTGAACGGGTGGGCTGAGCCTCGGCCGATACGATGGCGGGATGACCGACCAGCGCCCCCGATACGGGGAACTCGCCACACCAGAGGAGCAGCGGAGGGCCGCGGGCCTGCCCCCTGTGGCGGAGGTGGTCGCCCCGTCAGATCCGGCTCCGTCTTCGGCTCCCACGCGTCCCGCGTCGGACGCCGCGAGTCCCGCACGCCCTCATCCGGTGGATCGGTTCGCGACGATCGCGCTTCTCGCCTACGGCCTCGTCAACGTCGTGGTCACCGGCCTGTCCTATCTCGACATCGTCCCCGTGATGAATCAGACCATGGGGATGCTGGGCATCGAGGGGGAGTTCACCAACTACGCCGCGGGCCGCACGTGGGGGACGATCGCTGCCGTGGTGCTGGCCGTGGGCTGGTGCGTCACGGCGGCCCTGTCCATCCGTCGCCTGCGCCGCGGCCGACTCACCTGGTGGCTCCCGCTCGTCGGAGCCGTCATCACGCTGGGCATCGCTTCGTTCTGCCTTGTCGTGCCGATGATGGGCGACCCGGCTTTCATCGCATACCTCGACCAGGCGACCGGGGCGCGCTGACGCCGACACGCAGACGAAAGGGGCCCGGCATGACGCCGGGCCCCTTCGCTGTGTCTGCGGGGATCAGCTCTTCGACTGGCCGTACGAGCCGAGCTGGCGGGTCGACTCGACCACCCGGGCGGCCATGGCCGACTCCGCGATCTTGCCCCAGGCGCGCGGGTCGTACTGCTTCTTGTTGCCGACCTCGCCGTCGACCTTCAGCACGCCGTCGTAGTTCTTGAACATGTAATCGGCGATGGCACGCGTGTAGGCGTACTGGGTGTCGGTGTCGATGTTCATCTTGATGACGCCGTTGGCGACCGCGAGGGCGATCTCCTCGTCGGTCGAGCCCGAGCCGCCGTGGAAGACGAGGTCGAGCGGCTTCTCGCCGGTGTTGTACTTCGCGGCGACCTCGGCCTGGATCTCGCCGAGCAGCTCCGGACGCAGCTTCACGCCGCCCGGCTTGTACACGCCGTGGACGTTGCCGAAGGTGAGGGCGGCGATGTAACGGCCCTGCTCGCCCAGGCCCAGCGCCTGCACGGCCTGGTCCACGTCGGCGAACGTCGTGTAGAGCGCCTCGTTCGAGCCCTCGTGCTGCACGCCGTCCTCCTCGCCGCCGACGACGCCGATCTCGACCTCGAGGATGGCGTTGATGGCCTTCATGCGGGGGAGCAGCTCCTTCGCGATCTCGATGTTCTCCGCGAGCGGCACGGCCGAGCCGTCCCACATGTGGGACTGGAAGATCGGGTTGCGGCCGGCCTTGACCTCTTCCTCCGAGGCGGCGATGAGCGGCTCGACGAAGCCCGCGAGAGCGTCCTTCGGGCAGTGGTCCGTGTGCAGGGCGACGGTGACGGGGTAGTTCTTGGCGACCTCGGTGGCGTAGCGGGCGAAGGCGAGGGCGCCGGTCGCGCGGGCCTTGACCGTGTGGCCGGCGAAGTAGTCGGCGCCGCCGGTGGTGACCTGGATGATGCCGTCGGAGCCGGCCTCGGTCAGGCCCTGGAGGACGGCGTTGATCGTCTGCGAGCTCGAGACGTTGAACGCGGGGTATGCGAAGCCGCCTGCCTTCGCGCGGTCGAGCATGTCGGCGTACTGATCCGGGGTGGCGACGGGCATGAGAACTCCTGCGGTAGGTGAAGCCGGGACAGCTGCCACTCTATCGGGGCGGGTGTCCGGCACCGGCAGGAGGAGTCGCGCGTCGGCGGAGGCCGTCCTTCGGTGGTGTTAAGAACCGCGATTTCTTCATCGCCCGCAGGCGGAAAACGAGCCGATCGATCCCCTGCTCGCGGATAGGCTGGGGATCATGGTGAGTCTGACTGCCGACCTGAGCCCGCTGCGTCCCGACCGTAACCTCGCGATGGAGTTGGTGCGCGCGACCGAGGCGGCGGCGATCCGTGCCGTTCCGTTCATCGGTCGCGGTGCGAAGGAGGCTGCCGACGGCGCCGCCGTCGACGCCATGCGGGCGTTCCTCGGGACGGTCGACTTCCAGGGCCGCGTGGTGATCGGCGAGGGCGAGAAGGACAACGCCCCGATGCTGTTCAACGGCGAGGTCGTCGGCACAGGGCGCGGCCCGCTGTGCGATATCGCGGTCGACCCGATCGACGGCACGTCGCTGACCGCGGCCGGCCGGCAGAACGCGCTCTCCGTGATCGCTGTGTCCGACCGCGACACGATGCTCGACGCCTCCAGCGTCTTCTACATGGACAAGCTCGTCACGGGGCCCGCCGGCGTCGGCGTGGTCGACATCCGCCTGCCGATCGGCGAGAACATCCGCAAACTCGCCGGCGCGCTGGACAAGCCCGTCGACGAGATCGTCGTGTCGGTGCTCAACCGTCCGCGGCACGAGCAGCTCATCCAGGAGATCCGGGACGCCGGGGCCGGAACCCGTCTCATGAGCGACGGCGATGTCGCCGGCGGGATCAACGCCGCACGCCACGACGCCCGCACCGATATGTGCGTGGGCGTCGGCGGCAGCCCGGAGGGCATCGTCACCGCGTGCGCGATCAAGGCCCTCGGCGGCCACATCCAGGGCCGGCTCTGGCCGCGCGACGACGACGAGCGTCAGCGTGGCATCGACGCAGGACTCGACATGGACAAGGTCTACGAGGCGGACGACCTCGTGCAGGGCAACAACACGATCTTCGTCGCCACGGGTGTCACGGACGGCCAGCTCGTCGCCGGTGTGCGCCGCGAGCGCGGCTACGTCTATACCGAGAGCGTGGTCCTGCGGGGCGCCTCCGGAACCCTCCGTCGGATCGCGTCGGAGCACCTCGTCTCGAAGTGGCTGTGACGGCTCTCCCGTCGGCATGATCGCGGGGCGGATTCTCGCCATCGTTACCGACCCGGTATCGCCTCCTCCACGAGTCGGGCCCGGTTCGTCGAGCTGCCGTGTCAGAATTGTCACTGGGTTTGTCGCCGTCGACGGAGCCGCCAGGCACCGCAGGCACAGGAGGGCGAACGCATGACAACGCAGCACACGAGCGGCTCGAAGAGCGCCGCGCCGACCAAGATCATCACGACGAACACCGGACGCATCCTCCGGGTGAGCGCCGATGCGGAGGCGGCAGCCGTAGCCCCGCCGGCACCGGTCGCGCAGCCGGCCGTCGATCCAGCCCGCCGCGCCGACGTGCTGTTCCGCGTCCGCCGCGCGGAGGGACACGAGGTCAGCGCCTGGTGGATGATCGGCGCCTTCCTCGCCACGAGCGGCCTCGTCATCGTGCTGCTCAGCGGCGTCCCTGGCGTCGCCTGACACCCCGCGACCGGGTATCCGGTCACTTCCGCCGTCACTGCTTCCGGTCGTGGAGCGCGGCGGAGTGGTCCAGTCGCGCGCGGACCTCGCCGACATCGGCCTGCATCGTGTCGGCGGTGGCCTCGGCCTCCGTCGGGACCAGCAGTTCGGGTGCGGTGAAGCGCCGCCCGTCCGCGGTGATCGCCGACGCCGGCGCCAGGGCCTCCGCATCGACGCCGGGGAACTGCCGGGCGGTCACGAGCACGCGCGACTCCAGGGAGCCGGCGAAGCGGTTGTAGCTGTCCACCGTCCGCTCGATCGCCCGCCGCAGGTCGTCGGCGTGACCGGCGAGTGTGCCGAGGCGCTCGTACAGCTGCGTGCCGAGCGCCAGCAGACTCCGGGCCTCGGTGGACACCTCTTGCTGGGTCCAGGTGTAGGCGACCGTCTTGAGGACCGCCCAGAGGTTGACGGGGGAGGCGAGGGCCACTCGACGGCTGAAGGCGTAGTCGAGCAACGTGGGATCCTCATCGATGGCGGCCGCCAGCAGCGACTCGCTCGGCAGGAAGCAGATGACGAACTCGGGGCTGGCGTCGAGCCCTGACCAGTAGGCCTTCTTGGCCAGGGCGTCGACGTGGGCGCGGACGGCGCGGACGTGCTTCTGCATGTGCGCGCGGCGCTGAGACTCGTGGGCGTCGCCGAGGGGGAGGGCGGAGGCCTCGAGGTAGGCGTCGAGGGGCACCTTCGCGTCGACGGCGATCGACGTGCCGCCCGGAAGGCGGACCACCATGTCGGGGCGGCCTTGGCCGCGGTCGGAGGTGATCGTCGCCTGGAGGTCGAAGTCGACGTGTCTGGTCAGCCCCGCCGCCTCGACGACGCGCCGCAGCTGGGTCTCGCCCCAGACGCCGCGCGTGGACGTGGAGCGCAGCGCACCCGCCAGTGACTCGGTCGTCGCGCGGAGCGCCTCATCCGACTCCTGGGCGCGCCGGAGCTGCTCGGCGAGCGTGCCGAACTGTGCCTGCCGCTCGCTCTCGATCGCGGCGACCTTCGACTGCATCTGCTGGAGGCTCTCGCGGACCGGTGCTAGAGCCTGCAGCACCGCGTTCTGCTGCTGGACGCGCTGCGCCTCCGCCCGCTGCTCGGAGCGGGCGTGCTCGACCGCGTCTCGATAGAGGTCGTACTGGCGATCGCGGTCGTCTCGGGCGGCCGCAAGCTCCGCCTGCGTGCGTGCGATGTCGGCGGCGCTGCGTCCGGCTCGGAGGAACCAGCCCAGAGCGACGCCCGCGGCGAGGGCCACGAGCAGGAGAACGATCGACAGGGCATCCATGGCTCCATGATGCCGGGGGCGTCCGACATCGCCGGGAGGACGCGAGGTGCGTCAGGCGACGGCGCGCTCCAGCGCCGGTGCGGCGGGCTCCGTCACGCGGAGGCCGAGGGCGTCGGCGAGTCCGAAGACATCCGCGGCCCCGGCACGCGCGGCCGCGTCCACGATGATCTGGGCGCAGGCGAGGGCATCCGCCAGTGCGTCGTGGTGCGAGAACTCCGCGTATCCGGCCGCCGCGGCGGCGAGGGGTAGACGGTAGGAGTCGAGCTGATAGGTCTTCCGTGCCACCTGGAGGCTGCACAGCGACCGGTACGGCGGGCAGATCTGTCCCGTGACCTCCGTCGCCCGACGCAGGACGTTCAGGTCGAAGCCGGCGTTGTGGGCCACGAGCACGTCGGCGCCCGCGAAGCCGCACAGGCGGTCGAACTGATCGACCCACGTCGCCGCCGACAGCACGTGCTCGGGGCGGATGCCGTGGATGCGGACGTTCCACTCCTGGAACTCGTCGTGGCCGGGCGGGGGCTGGATCAGCCAGTTCGCGGTGGCGACGACCTCCCCGTCCCGCACCCGCACGAGTCCCACGGAACACGCGGAGGCCGGGCTGGAGTTCGCGGTCTCGAAGTCGATCGCAGTGAAGTCCAGTGGCACGTCCTCACTCTCTCCCGGGCCTCCGACGTCGCTGTGCAGGCTCGCCGTATGCTGGCCACATGGCGGATGAACTCGCGAGATCCTTCGGTGCGGCGGCCGGGAGGTACGAGGCCGGACGACCCGAGTATCCCTTCGAGGCCGTCGCCTGGATGCTGGAGCCGATGGCGGACGGTGCGCGGCGGGTGGCGGACGTCGGTGCCGGCACCGGCAAGCTCACGCGGGCGCTCGTCGCGGCTGCGGAAGCCGAGGTCGTGGCGATCGATCCGGACCCTGCGATGCTCGCCGCCCTTCGTGAAGCTGTCCCCGGAGTGCCCACGTTCGTCGGGACCGCCGAGGAGCTGCCGCTTCCGGATGCCAGCGTGGATGCCGTGGTGCTCGGCCAGGCGTGGCACTGGGTCGAGCCGGTCGCCGCCTCGGCGGAGATCGGTCGCGCGGTGCGGCCGGGCGGTGTGCTCGGGCTCATCTGGAACCTCCGCGACGAGCGCGTCGACTGGGTGCGCCGGCTCACCGACATCATGCACGGGAGCAACGCCGAGATCATGCTCGCGGCGGGCGACCCCGTGGTGGCGGAGCCCTTCGGCGCTCTGGCGCAGGAGCGCTGGGAGTGGTCGCGTCCCATGACGCGGGAGCTCCTGCACCGCATGGCCGCGTCCCGCAGCGCCGTGATCACCGCCGACGATGCCGAGAAGGCGCGGATTCGCCGCGAGATGGACGCCCTGTTCGACGAGCTCGGCCTGCACGGGGACGATGTGATCGAGGTGCCGTACGTGACCAGGGCGTTCCGCGCGGTCCGCGACTGAACAGGCGCCCGCGCCGCAACAGGCACTTTTCGCGCCCTGCCGCCTGATCCCGCGTGGGTGCCTGCCCTCCGCGAGGGTGAGGAGGGGAGAGCGGCGCAGGTAGACTCATACCCCGTGGCTCTCACTATCGGAATCGTCGGCCTGCCCAACGTCGGCAAGTCCACCCTCTTCAACGCTCTCACCAAGAACGACGTGCTCGCGGCGAACTACCCGTTCGCGACGATCGAGCCGAACGTCGGCGTGGTGAACCTTCCCGACCCGCGGCTCCAGAAGCTCGCGGAGATCTTCGGGAGCGAGCGCATCCTGCCCGCCGCCGTGTCGTTCGTCGACATCGCCGGCATCGTCCGAGGGGCGAGCGAGGGGGAGGGGCTGGGCAACCAGTTCCTCGCGAACATCCGCGAGGCCGACGCGATCGCCCAGGTGGTGCGCGGGTTCTCCGACGACGACGTGGTGCACGTGGACGGTGCCGTGAACCCGGCGTCGGACATGGAGACGATCAACGCGGAGCTCATGCTCGCCGACCTGCAGACCGTCGAGAAGGCCATCACGCGGTACGAGAAGGAGGTCCGCGGCAAGAAGATCGACCCGTCGGTCCTCGAAGCCGCGAAGGCCGCCAAGGACGCCCTGGAGCGGGGGATCCTGCTTTCCACCAGCGGCCTCGACCTCGAGCCGATCCGCGAACTCGGGCTCCTGACCGTCAAGCCCGTCATCTTCGTCTTCAACGTCGACGAGTCCGTGCTGACCGACGCCGCCCGCAAGGCCGAGCTCGCCGCCCTCGTCGCGCCGGCGCAGGCCATCTTCCTCGACGCGAAGATCGAGTCCGAGCTCAAGGACCTCGACCCCGAGGACGCCGCCGAGCTCCTCGCCTCGACGGGACAGGACGAGTCGGGTCTCGACCAGCTCGCCCGCATCGGCTTCGACACGCTCGGGCTGCAGACCTACCTCACCGCCGGCCCCAAGGAGGCCCGCGCCTGGACCATCCCCAAGGGATCGAAGGCTCCGCAGGCCGCCGGCGTCATCCACACGGACTTCGAGAAGGGCTTCATCAAGGCCGAGATCGTGTCGTTCGACGACCTCGTCGAGACCGGTTCCGTGCAGGAGGCCCGTGCCAAGGGCAAGGCGCGCCTGGAGGGCAAGGACTACGTCATGCAGGACGGCGACGTCGTGGAGTTCCGCTTCAACAACTGAAACGTGCCCTCGCGCACTGTCCGTCGACGCCGAGCGCCAACACGCGAATCCCGTTCTCACCGGGACGGATCACGTACTCCCTCGGCGTTGATCTCCGTGACCATGTGATCGTCACGCGTCACGCGGATCTTCCGATTGCAGCGCCGCAGCGTCGAGCAGTTGGGTCAAAGTCTCGAACGTGATCAGGGGAGATTCCCTCTCCCACTCCTGCGCCGATGCATATGTCTGTATTCCTTCCACGACGACCAACGAGAGGTCGGCGTCGCGATGAAGTGCCTTCTCGACCCACTTTCGCTTCTTCCCCAGCGTGGTACGCCAGCTGTGGCTATCGGGTCCGAGCTTCTCTGCGATGTTCCGAATCCGACCCATCGAGAAGATGGATTTGCATTCCAACACGAAGACACCGTCGTCGCGCGTCGCGAGCACATCGATCTGGCCGGGGATCCTCTCGTCGCCCCGGAGGCGCTCCTTGCCCCACTGTGTCGTCCACGTGCCCTTGTCATCCACCGAGCCGGCTCGAAACCCATGGGAGCGGAGCAGGCTCACGACCTTGTCTTCAAAAGGCTGCGAGATGACGTGCTCTCGGAGCGTGGTCTGCTGAATAGCAGCCAGGAGCCACGGTGCGAGGGAGTCCGCGAGCAGGTAGCAGCTCGTCCAGCAGACACCGGCGGAGTTGATCACCGGGTACGCGGCGACCTCGTCCTCTCGACTGATGAGGAGTGAAGTGATCTCCGCGTGCCCCAGCACGATCGACTCTCCGGTTTCGGAGTAGACCTGCGTGGAGAACTGCTCGGATAGGGGTGCGATATCCGGTTCGAACGGTGCCAGACGGATGATCAGCGACATCCGGAGATACAGAGCCAACCAGATCGGACGTGCCTCGCCGGACGCCGGCAGCCGCGACAGATGAGGGAAATCCTCGGCGGAGAAGAGCTCTCCAGGGTCGGACTGCAGCGAGAGGATCTCAGCCACCGCGCGGATGCTGCCGTGCACGTCGTTCATCAGGGAGAGCGCGTCGGCGGTCGTGGGAAGGCTTGCTCCGCTGATCAGTATTGTGACGGTCTGGTCAGGGTCGGAGGACTGCCAGATCGGAGCGAGATCCGTCATGTCCGCTTCGTGACTGAGCCAGCAGGCCGACACCAGGTTCGCGACATCGACGAGAGCCCTGGAGCTTCCCTTGTCCGGCATCCTCTGCAGGAGCTCCAACGCTCGCTTCACGAATGGGCGGGCAGGCTCGGTCGGATCCCTGAGCGAGTTCCACACGGCGAGCAGCACGACAGATGCCCAATCCGAGTCGATCGAGGCGGCGAGCTCTGCTGATCTTCCTCTGAGGAGGTCGACGTCGACCGTCTCATCTTCTCGCCTCCTCTCGAGCACCCGCGAAAGCTCCTCGGCGTCGCGGCGTGCGCGCTCTCCGATGAAACGGACCTCGCTCCTCATCGGGCTCCAATCCGCATCGCTATGCCTCGGGATATTGCCCACCCTACGGGTTCTGCGACCGCGAGGCGCGAGGAACCCGCTAGCGCCGCACACCTGCGTCCGGCCCGTGGCGGTCCTCGAACGCGCGGAGCGCGCGCCTCGCGCGGCGGGTCTCGACGATACCGACGATGATCCCGGCGGCGAACACGATGATGCTGAGAACGCGCCACAACCCGGCGGGCGCATCGAGGAGGAACGCGATCGTCCAGCCGACGGTCATCACCGAGGAGAACACGATCGCGTAGACGCCCCAGTTCCGCCGCCGTTCCAGCTCCATGCGCTGCTGGATGAGCGACGGCTCCGGTCCGCCCGCGGGCTCGCTCATACCCGGAGCGAGGTGCCCTCGCCGCTCGTGGCCGGAACCGGGTCCGCCGCGCCGGAGCGGGTGCGGAACCACAGGGTGAGCTCGAACAGGGCGCGCTCCATCGTGGAGGCGTCCGCGCCGTCGACGAGGTCGTCGAAGGAGTCGCGGAAGCCCGTGGGGGCGGCGGTGCTCCCCGCGCGGAACGACCGATAGCCCATCGACCAGTCGGAGAAGAGCCGGGCGGTGATCGCCGTCTCCAGCAGGATGCGCATCGCGCGGTGACGCGGATCGCCGGCGATCGAGTCGACGAGTCGGCGCACGGCCTCGACCGGTCCTTCGAGGACCTGGAGGAAGCGCCCCTGGCGGAAGAGGAGGAGGCCTGTGATGTCGTGGGCCGCGTTCGACCGGCGGCACTGCTCGAGGAGCTGCTCCAGAGCGGTCTCACGGAACGGCTGCGCCGCCGTGCTGGTGTAGACGAGGCGGAGCAGCCCGTCGGCCCTGGCCGCCGTCACCCCTGCACCAACTCCGGAGCTCCGAGGGCGGCGTCGCCCTCCGAGGGGCCGGCGTGGGCGACGACCTCCGTGGTCGCGTCGCTCAACGTGGCGTGCAGACCGAGCGGCTGCGCGGACGCGGAGAACGCGGCGAAGCGGCCGTCGGGCTGACGGTCGACGTAGCCGAGGAAGTCTCCGCCGCGGCTTCCGACATGGAAGCCGTCCTCGACGCACGCCCAGAGGACATCCGATGCGGGGTGGGGGGAATCAGGCACGGCTCCACCCTACGGCGGGCGGCCGACATCGCCACGGGCCTTGCGCTGACCCGCCCCGATATGGCACACGCACCGAACACCGCCTCAGTCGCCGGCCCGCGGTCGTCCCGGTTCCCGCCAGCGCGGCGGCACCGGCGCCGGGGTGATCGGCTCGACGCGGTCCGGCGTCGGCAGGCTCGACGCAACGCCCGCGTGCAGGACGAGCTCCTCGCCCGCGTGCCGGATCGTCACCGGCTCACCCGCGCTCAGCCGGTAGGTCGTCTCCGCCGGCGTGATGTCGACGTGCAGGATGCAGCCGTGCAGCCGCACCCCGAACGCGAGACGGGAGACGCCGTCCGGGAGCTGGGGCCGGAAGGACAGGCCGTCATCGCCCGCCCGCATGCCCCCGTAGCCGGCCGTGACCCCCGTCCAGATGCCGGCGAGGGCCGCGATGTGCAGTCCCTCGTCGGTGTTGCCGTGGAGGTCGTCCAGGTCGAGGGCCGCGAGCTCCGCGAGGTACGCCGATGCCAGCTCGAGGTGCCCGACCTCGGCAGCGATCACAGCCTGCGCGGCCGCCGAGAGGGAGGAGTCGCGCACGGTGAGGGCGTCGTAGTAGGCGAACGCCCTGGCCTTCTCCTCCCACGTGAACTCCTCATGGGCGGTGTAGAGCGCCAGGACGAGGTCGGCCTGCTTCAGCACCTGCTTGCGATAGAGGTCGAAGTAGGGGAAGTGGCTGTGCAACGGATACTCGTCGGGGCCGGTGGCGTCGAAGTCCCATCGGGCGTGCGCGGTGAATCCCGCCGACTGCGGATGCACCTGCCGCGCCTCGTCGTAGAGCACGGTCATGCCGTCGGCGGCGGCCTCCCACGCGGAGAGCTCGTCGTCGTCCACGCCGAGGCGGGCGGCGACGTCCGGATGCCGCCGGACGGCTGCCGCGGCTCCGCGGAGGTTCCGGCGAGCGGAGAGGTTGGTGTAGACGTTGTCGTCGACCACGGCGGTGTACTCGTCCGGACCGGTGACCCCGTCGATGTGGAAGCCGCCGGTCTCGTCCCACCGCCCGAGGGACGCCCACAGACGAGCCGTCTCGACGAGGATCTCCGTGCCCGCCTCCCGCTCGAAGTCCTGGTCACCCGTCGTGCGGACGTAGTGCATCACGGCGCCCGCGACGGCGGCGTTGATGTGGAAGGCGGCCGTGCTCGCCGGCCAGTACCCGGAGCTCTCGCGCCCGTCGATCGTGCGCCAGGCGAAGGACGCGCCGCGCAGGCCGAGCGTGCGCGCCCGCTCCCTGGCGTGATCGAGCGTCGCATAACGCCAGCGCAGTGCCTGGAGCGCGGCATCCGGAGCGGTCGAGGTGAGCACGGGGAGCACGAACGCCTCGAAGTCCCAGAAGGTGTGGCCCTCGTAGCCCGAGCCGGTGAGGCCCTTGCCCGGCACGGATCGAGCCTCGGCGCGCGCCGACGCCTGGAACACCTGGAACAGCGCGAAGCGCACGGCCTGCTGCAGTCGGGCATCGCCGTCGATACGGACGTCGCCGCACTCCCAGTACCGATCGAGGACGGCGCGCTGTCCCGCCACGAGCGCGTCCCACCCCAGGCGAGCCGCTTCCTCCACGGCCTCCTCCGCGCGGTCACGCAGCGTCTGCGGTGCGAGGGACGCCGACCACTCGTGTCCGACGAGCTTGACGACCTCGAGCTCCTCGCCGGGGGCGAGGTCGACGCGGATGCGCGTGCGCGCCAGATCGTCGTCCACCTCGGTCGTCACCTCCGGCGTCCCCTCTCCGGAGAGCTGCACGAGATGGTCCGCGCTCACCGCCACGCGCAGGCCGCTGCGGCGGGTGCGGTGGAGCAGCGTGCTCCGCGCACCGCGCTCCGATGCCGCGACGGGCTCCAACGGACGGGCGAGGAGCTCCTGCACCCGCGGATCGTCATGGGTCACGGGGAGCGGCTCGTTCGCGAGCACCTCGGACAGCACGGTGACCGCGAGCGGAGCGTCGAGCGCCTGCACCCGGTAGCGCACGGCGGCCAGCGACCGGTGTTCGAGGGAGACCAGACGGGTCGAGGCGATGTGTACGCGTCGCCCCTCCGCGGACTCCCAGTCCACCTCCCGATGCAGGGTGCCTTCGCGCAGGTCGAGGCGGCGGGCATGCGCATGGACGGTCCCGTGCTCGACGTCGAACGGCTCGTCGCCGACCAGCAGGCGGATGAGCTGCCCGTTCGGGACGTTGATCACCGTCTGCCCCGTCTCGGGGTAGCCGTACCCGTCCTCCGCATAGGGCATCGGATGCTCTTCGAACACGCCGTTGAGGTAACTGCCCGCCACACCCCGCGGATCGCCCTCGTCGAGGTTTCCGCGCCAGCCGATGTGGCCGTTGGAGAGACCGAAGACGGACTCCTCCTGCGCGAGATGGGCCGTGTCGACGCTCTCGATGCCGACGGCCCACGGTTCGACGGTGAACTGCGCCGTCATCGGCGGGCCCCAGCCCCGAGGCGCCTGTCCGAGGAGGTGAGGATGCCGAGGAGCATGGAGTTCCCTTCTGCCGGAGACCGAGGGCCTCGACGCTATCGATCCCGCCGAAGGGGCGCGAGGGCGTTGCGTCGCGGGGATCGGGTCCGGTAGGGCGGTCGCTGTGCCCGGGGGTGCGGCGGCCGCCCGTCCCGGGGGAGCGGGGTCTGCTCACTCCTTGTGGAGCGCGTCCTGCGCGGCGCCGGCCACCTTCTCCACGACGTTCGGCAGCTCGGTGGTGCCGTAGAAACGAGCGTCAGGGTGGGTGGGCGGCGGCATCTCGGCCGTGGTCGTCGGGCCCTCGTGATAGCTGAACTCACCGTGTCCGTCCGGCGTGGGGCCGGATGCCCAGGTGCCTTCTGCGGCGGCAGGGCCGTCGCTGAAGTTGAGGTACTGGTACGACACGTCGCGGTGCTCCTTCGAAAGCGGGAAGTTGCTGGGCACGGGGAGCTTCTCGGCGCCCTCGGCCTTCAGTTCCTCGGCAGCGGCCAGCCACTGGTTCTGGTGCATGGTGTCGCGCGCCAGCAGGAAGCTCAGCAGATCCCGCACGCCGTGGTCGTCGGTCATGTGATAGAGCCGGGCGACCTGCACCCTGCCCTGCATCTCGGCGTTCGCATTGGCCATGAAGTCGGCGAGGAGGTTGCCGCTCGCGGTGACGTACGAGCCCTGCCACGGGTTGCCGTTGCTGTCCACCGGGCGGGCGCCGGCACCGGCGACGATGCCCTGCTGCACGTCCGTGCCGCCGACGATCGCCGCGACCGTGGGGTCGTCCTGCACGGCATCCTCCGTGATGCCGAGCGGGGACTTCTCGAGGAGCTGCGCGATCATGACCGCGAGCATCTCGACGTGGCCCATCTCCTCGGCGCCGATACCGAAGACCAGGTCGCGGTACTTGCCGGGGATGTGCATGTTCCATGCCTGGAACTGGTACTGCAGGGCGACGGTGATCTCGCCGTACTGCCCGCCGAGCACCTCTTGCAGCTTGCGCGCGTACACGGCGTCCGGGGCCTCGGGCGTCGCGGAGAACTGGAGCTCCTGTCGATGGAAGAACATGTCGAGCCTTTCTCTTCTGGGGATGGGCTGGCCATGCAACGCCCGGTCGGCTGATCCACTCAGGGCCTTTCCAAACCCGGAGGCGCCTGGGACAATCGCTCACGGCCCGCGAGCGGCCGCGCCGGTGGTAGCCGGTCGGCGGCAGCGCCGTCAACCCCCGCCCTCTGCAGCGACCCAGCGGGCATGCTGTGACCATGGGGGATCGGACGGCAGCCGCGGAAGACGCGATCGGAGCGTTCCTCGGAGCCCATCGGGACGAGATGGTCGGCCGACTCTCCGCCTGGGTCGAGATCCCCTCCGTGTCGGCGGACCCCAAGCGCCGCCTCGATGGGGTGTGGTCAGCCCATTGGATCGCCGCCGAACTGCGGGACGCGGGCTTCACGACGACGCGGCGCACCGAGACCACGGTCGTCGTGGGGGAGAAGGAGTTCACCCCGAAGGAGCGCGTGTGGGTGCGCTCGGCCCTCGAGGTGAGCTTTCTGCTCGCCGGAGACCCGGAGGGCATCGAGCGCTCCGTCATTCCGCGGGAGGCCATGGCCTCGCTGATCATCCGGATCGTCGCCGGCCAGCGCAACGACGACGTCGCCGACGCGCTCCGCGCCTTCATCGCCGGAACGGGTCTGCCCGAGGACCACTGGCATGCGAGCGACGAGAGCATCGATCTGCGCATGCTCGTCCGCGGCGCCGCGACCCTCGCGCATCTGTGGCGCGAGCTCGCCGCCGCCTCATGACTCCGCCGGGGGATGCGAGGAGGAGGCTCGTCCCCCGGCGGGCTACGCTGGACGCAGGCGCCACCGCCCGGTGCCCGGTCGCAGGAGCCCGGTGCGGACGACGCCTGCGAACCTGACACCGACGGCTTGAGGAGAACGACGCCGATGACCGACACCCAGATCTTCGAGCCCGAGGGCCGCGCCATCCCCTTCGTCGACGAGGGGGACGGGCCGGTCAAGCTCGTGCTCATCCAGGAGCGCGGCCTGGCCGCCGACGTGCTCGGAGTGGTCGGTCACTACCTCGCCGAGGAGGCCGGATTCCACGTGGTGCGGGTCGGTCATCGCGCGGATGACGCCGACACCTCGATCGACGACCGCGTCGCGGACGCGCTCGCCGTCATCGACCACCTCGGCCTCGGCGACACGTGGATCGGCGGACACGGCTTCGGCGGCACGATCGCCCGGTCGTTCGCGCTGGCTCATCCGGAGCGCGTGAACGGTCTCGCACTCCTCGGCGCGGAAGACGTGGAGACGCCCCTCGCCCCGGTGATCCCGGTGCTGCTGATCCAGGGGACGGCCGACGAGGTCACCCCGCCCGCGAACGCCGAGAGCCTGCGCGCCACGGCTCCGGAGCGCGCCAGCATCAAGGTCGTCGAGGGCGGGGATCACCTCTTCCCGATGACGCATCCTATCGAGACGGCCGTCGTGCTCGAGGAGTACCTGGACTGGGACTGAGCCCACCCGAACACACGCGAACGCCGCGGCCGAGGAGGCCGCGGCGTTCGAAGTCTGAGGTCTCAGGCGACCTGGGGGAGCACGGCGAAGGACACGGAGCCCTCGTCGTCCACGCCCGCGTCGAGCACCTTGTCGTCGAGCGCGGAGGCGGCGGCCTCGTCGAGGAACAGGCGCGTGCCCGACAGCTCGACGACCTGATCGGCGGGCTCCGGGTCGGCGGTCACGGCGACGGCGAGCCGGGCCGCGCCCGAATCGTCCTGCGCCTCGGCGGTGTGGATGCGCAGCCCGGCGGCCGGCGCGTCGTTCTGCCGACTCACGAGGGTCGACACGATGGCGGTGGCGTTGTCGGTGAGGGTGAGCACGAGCTCTCCTTTCCGGTTGGGGCATGACGCGGTCGCGACATGTCCGGACCACGATTCCCCATCGTCCGGATCCCCTCGACCCCCTTGCGCGGAGCGGGGCGCTGCCCTTAACCTCGCAGCCGCTTGCGGAGGAACACCTGGGCGATGCCGTCGCCCTGCGGCACCCGTTCGCGCTCCTCGTAGCCGCAGGACTCGTACAGCCGGATGTTCGCCTCGCTGAGGCTTCCGGTGAAGAGCTCGGCCTCGCGGGCGTCGGAGGCCTGCTCCGCCGCCTCGAGCAGCTTCCGGCCGATGCCCTCGCCCTGCATGTCGGGAGCGATCGCGATCCGTCCGATCAGGAGCAGGTCGTCATCCTCGACGAACCGGATGGCCCCGACCAGGCGGCCGCCGATCCGGGCGCCGAGACCGCGCTCCGAGGTGAGCTCGGCCTCCATCTCGGCGACCGTCTGGGTCAGCGGCGGCATGTCGACGCTGCCGTAGATCGCCGCCTCCGACACGAAGGCCGCCCGCTGGATCGTGAGCACCTCGCCGGCGTCCGCCGCGGTGAGAGGGGCGATGACCACCTCGGGCCGATCCTCCTGTGCTGCTGTTCCCACTGTTCCGCCTTTCTCGATGGCCCTTGTCGCCTCCCTCACGTTCAGGGGTGCGACCGGCGGGTGTCAACCCCCTCGGAACGGGCCGCGCTGCGGGCTACCGTGCCGGGAGGAGGTCACACCATGGCAGACACGAAGACCAAGAAGTCCGGCAGCTCCAGCAGCAAGAACGGGGCGGCGAAGGCCGGCGTCAAGACCACGCGCCAGCAGAACGCGGAGAAGGGGTTCACCGCATCCCCGACCCTCGCGGCGAACCTGCAGGCCGTGCTCGTCGATCTGCTCGAACTCTCGCTGCAGGGCAAGCAGGCGCATTGGAACGTCGTCGGACGCAACTTCCGCGACACCCACCGTCAGCTCGACGAGATCATCGAGGACGCCCGGACGTTCAGCGACACCATCGCGGAGCGCATGCGCGCTCTGCACGCCGTCCCGGACGGACGCAGCGCCACGATCGCGAAGACGACGACGCTGCCGGAGTTCCCGACCGGCGAGGTGTCCACGACGGAGACCATCGACCTCGTCACCGCGCGCCTGGAGGCCGCGGTGGGGACGATCCGCGATGTGCATGATGCCGTCGACGAGGAGGACCCCACGTCGGCCGATCTGCTGCACGCCGTGATCGAGCGACTGGAGCAGTTCGCCTGGATGGTGAGCGCGGAGAACCGCAGCCCCGCCGGGCGCTGAGGTCCCGCCGTCCGACCGCCGTCCTCGTCGCGCTCACGCCGACGGGGGCGGCGGTTCCGTGTGGGCGTGCACCCGCGATCGGGCGCGCCGCAGCAGGCCGGGCAGCGCCATCCAGAGTCCGAGCACGAGCACGAGCGACGCGACGAGCGCGATGATCCCGGCGGTCCTGCTGACCGTGAAGTCGACGATGAGGGTCGTGACGCCGATCGTGAGGGCCCCGATCACGAAGAGGTCGATCTTCACCAGCCGCGCCGCCGTCCGGACGAGCTCCGGCTTCAGCCGGCTGCCGAACAGGGCGCGGTGGATGCCGACCGGGGCGAGGGCGAGGATGGTGGCCAGCGCCGCGAGCGCCACGAGTACGACGTACAGGTCGCGCTGGAGCTCGTCCATGTCGGTGAAGCGCGGCTGGAACGCCACCGCGAGGAGGAAGCCGGTGAGGATCTGCGTGCCGGTCTGCATCACCCGGAGCTCCTGCAGCAGCTCTTCCCAGTTGCGGTCCGCGCGCTCGTTCGGGGTCTCGTCGCGGCCGTCGTCGCGGTCGTCGCGCTCGTCTGCGGCGCCACGGGGTTCTGCTCTCATGGCGATAGTCTCGTGGGCACGATCCGCCGCTGTCCAGGACCTTGCGCGGCCCGGCGGAGACGCCTCAGGAAAGGACCCGAGATGACCCTGCCCCCGATCGACGAATGGTGGCCCGAGCTGTCCGACGAGGCGCGTCGTGCGGTCATCGACAGCGGGTCGCGGCGCCTCGACGACGACGTCCGCGAGGAGATCCGGGAGATCACGGGAGCGGTGGTGGGGATGATCGAGTCGCTGTCCGACGACGATCTCGCGTACGCCCGGGACCACGCCCCCGCAGCGGACTGAGGCGTCAGTCCTCCGGCTGCGCGGCGGTCTCCTCGCGCAGCCGCGGCTCCGTGCGACGCTCGGGGCGCACGCCGTGCTTGTCCGCATAGAACGCACGGATCCGGTCCATGTCGGCGGCCACGTCGCCCGTGAGGTCGATCGTCGGTCCGAGGCCCGTCGTCATGGTGTGACGGTCGACGAAGCCGAGGGTGACCGGCATGCCGGTGGCGCGTGCGATGCGGTAGAAGCCGCTCTTCCAGTACTCGTTGCCGCCGCGGGTGCCGTCGGGGGTGACGACGAGGCCGAACACAGTCCCGGCGTGCACTTGGTCCACGACCTCGCCGACGATGCGTGCCGGATCCGCCCGGTCGACGGCGATGCCGCCGAGGCCGCGCATGATCGGGCCGCGCCAGCCGCGGAACAGGCTCTTCTTGCCCAGCCAGTGCACGTCGATGCCCAGCCGCCACGCGATCGCGAGCATGAGCACGAAATCCCAGTTCGAGGTGTGCGGGGCGCCGATCAGGACGGTCGGACGCGTGGGGGCGGCGTCGGCGACGAGAGTCCACCGGCTGACGGCCCAGTACACGCGGGCGAGGAATCGTCGGAGCATCCGTCCAGATTAAGGGGAGCGGCCTATCGATCGCCTGTCGGCGCGGTCGCAGTGGCGTGGGTGAGCGCCGCGGTGAGGGCGGAGTCCAGCCCGGGGACGTCCTCGACGGGGACGGCCAACGCGAGCAGCGCCCTGCTGAAGTAGTTGCGCGCCGCCGCCGCCAGGGTGATGTCCACGATCTGCCGGTCGCTGAACCCCGCCTCGCGCAGCTCCTGCGTGTCCGCATCGGTCATCGCCGACGGATCGGCCGACAGGCGCGCGGCGAAGCGGATCACGACCTGCTCCTGCTCCGTGAAACCGCTGTCGTCTCCGGCGGCGAAGGCGGCGAGTCCTTCCTCGTCGACGACTCCGGCGCGGAGGGAGCGGCGGCCGTGGGCGAGCAGACAGTGCGCGGACCCGATGGCCCGCGCCGCCCCGAGGGTCGCGGCTTCGTACACGCGGACGCCGATCGACGGCACGACCGCACGGACGAGCGCCTCGAACGCGGCGTGGGCGTCGGGGTTCACGGCCATGGCCCTGGTGTGGGCGAACACGATGCCGTCGTCGGCGAGGTCGCTCTCGTACATCGCGGCGACGTGGCCGGTCGCGGTGGCCCGCTCGGGAGGGTGGATGATCATGGCGCCTCCTCGGCTCCGGGGGCGCGGCGAGGGTGCGCACCCCCTCGCCGGGAACGATACGCCGCTCCCGGGTCGCAGAGAAGAGCGTGCGGCGCCCAGTGCTCCTGGCAGGCGTACGATCGAGGGATGACCGAATCGAAGCAGGAGAACACCGGGCAGGACGCGCCGCTCGGGCTGCAGCCGCTGCCGGGTGCGATCGAGCTGCTCGACGGCGATGCCGCCGGCTATTGCAGCAACGGCGTCTGCCACATCCCCGCCCCCAAGGAGCGGTGAGCAGCAGACGCCGTCGGCGTCTCTGCGCGGTCAGTGACCGCCGTGCGCCGCATCGCCGATGTCGTCGGCGGGCTTGCGCACCAGCGGGCTGAGGGCGACCGCCGCGAGCGAGATGATCGCCGCGATGAGGAACGCCGTCCGCGCACCCGGGGCACCCGCCACCGCCCGCGACAGGCCCTCGTCCTCCCCGGCGTGCAGGATGGCCGAGTACGTGACCGTGAGCAGCGCGACACCGGCCGCGCCGCCGACCTGCTGCAGCGTGTTCAGCACCGCGGAGCCGTGCGAGTACAGCGAACGGTGCAGCGACCCCAGTGACGAGGAGAACAGCGGCGTGAACGACATCGCGAGTCCGACCGACATGGCCGCCTGCACGATGATCAGCAGCCACCACACGGTGTGCTCGCCGACCGTCGAGTAGAAGAAGAGCGAGGCCGAGACGAGGATCGTGCCGGGGATCAGCAGCGGTCGGGTGCCCTTCGCGTCGTACACGCGACCCATGATCGGGCCGAGGAGGCCCATGAGCACCGAACCGGGGAGCAGGATGAGGCCCGACTCCAGAGCGCTGAGTCCGGCGACGTTCTGCAGGTACTGCGGCAGCAGCGTGAGGGTGCCGAACATCGACAGCGCCAGGATCGTCATGATGATGACGGCCAGCGAGAAGTTCGCCGAGCGGAACACGCGCAGGTCGAGGAGGGCGTCGTCCACCCGCTGCAGCACGAGCTGTCGCCAGACGAACAGCGCGAGCGAGACGGCGCCGACGACCAGGGCGATGACGCCGGTCGTTCCGCCCGATCCGCCCTCGCCGCCGAACTGGCTGAGGCCGAAGACGATGCCGCCGAAGCCGAGCGCCGCGAGCGGGATGGACAGCACATCGAGCGGAGCCTTGCGGGTCTCGCCGAGGTTGGTCATCCACTTCGCACCCATGCCGAGCGAGATCAGGGCGATGGGCAGCACGATCGCGAACAGTGCGCGCCAGTTGAACGCGTCGAGCACGGCGCCCGCGAGCGTCGGGCCGATGGCGGGCGCGAGCGAGATGACGAGGCCGACGCGGCCCATCATGCGGCCGCGCGACTGCGCGGGCACGACGTTCATGATCGTCGTCATCAGCAGCGGCATCATGATGCCGGTGCCCGCCGCCTGGATCACGCGGCCCACGAGCAGCACGGAGAAGCCGGGCGCGACGAGCGCCACGAGCGTGCCGAGCGAGAACGCCGTCATCGCGGCGATGAAGACCTGCCGCGTCGTGAAGCGCTGCAGGATGAAGCCGGTGGTCGGGATGACCACCGCCATCGTGAGCATGAACGCGCTCGTCAGCCACTGGCCGAGCTCGGGCGGGATGCCGAGGTCGGTGTTCAGGTGCGGGATCGCGATGCCCATCGTCGTCTCGTTGAGGATGGCGACGAAGGCGGCGACGAGCAGCAGCCAGATGACCCGCATGTCCTTGCGGGGGATGCCCCCGCTCGATGCGAGGGGCGTCGTGATGGAGCCGGTATCGACGGCAGACATGGGCGGCCTCCAAGGCATCGGAGAGAAGAGGAAGGTGCGAGAGTTCGCGAGAGTCATTCAGCGTAACGGGTCGGGCGGACATTTCATTCCGAAATCTGGGATATCGCTGAACGTCGGGCCAGCGGAGCCCGTGTCCCAGG
Organism: Microbacterium sp. K36; assembly: GCF_004794355.1. Taxonomy (NCBI): domain Bacteria; kingdom Bacillati; phylum Actinomycetota; class Actinomycetes; order Micrococcales; family Microbacteriaceae; genus Microbacterium; species Microbacterium sp. K36. The sequence continues at coordinate 22,390 of NZ_SSDN01000040.1, forward strand.
GGGCGAGTACGCTGGCGCCGTGAGCATGGGCGGGATGGGCGGTGGTCCGCGGGGCGGTTTCCGCGGCGTGGACGAGGACGCCCAGCGTCGGCTCAACGCGGAGGCTCCGAAGATCGACGGACTCGGCACCCGGGTCGTCGCCCTGTTCAGCGCCTACCGATGGCGCATCCTCTTCACCGGTGTCCTCGTGGTGCTCGGTGCGGGTATCGCGGTCATCCCGCCGCTCCTCGTGCAGCGCATCTTCGACGACGCGCTGTTCCCCGTCGACGGCGGCGGTCCCCACCTCTCGCTGCTCGGCGTGCTCGTCGGGGCGATGGTCGGCCTCTTCCTCTTCTCGGCGGTCCTCGGCGTCGCCCAGACCTGGCTCACGGCCACGGTCGGCAACAGCGTCACGGGCGACCTCCGGGTGCGGCTGTTCGAGCACCTGCAGGCCATGGAGCTCGGCTTCTTCACCCGGACGAAGACCGGGGTGATCCAGTCCCGGCTGCAGAACGACGTCGGCGGCGTCTCCGGCGTGCTGACGAACACCGTCACCAGCATCCTCGGCAACGCCGTCACGGTGATCGCCTCCCTCGTGGCGATGATCCTCATCGACTGGCGCCTCACCCTCATCGCCGTCGTGCTCATGCCGTTCCTCGTGCTCGTGCAGCGACGCGTGGGACAGGTGCGCGCCCGCATCGCGGGGGAGACCCAGGAGTCGCTGTCCGAGCTGACCTCGATCACCCAGGAGACCCTGAGCGTCTCCGGCATGCTGCTGTCCAAGGCGTTCAACCGCCAGCGCACCGAGTCCGAGCGCTACCAGCAGGAGAACCGCAACCAGGTGCGCCTCCAGGTGCGCCGCGCCATGAGCGGTCAGGGCTTCTTCGCCGTCGTCCAGGTCATCATGGCGAGCGTCCCCGCCGTCATCTACCTCGTCTCCGGATACCTCATCGCGGGCGGGACGGGAGCGATCACCGCCGGTACGGTCGTGGCCTTCACGACGGTCCAGGCGCGGCTGCTCATGCCGCTCATGGGGCTCATGCGGGTCTCGCTCGATCTGCAGACCTCGTCCGCGCTGTTCGCCCGCATCTTCGAGTACCTCGACCTCGTCCCCGAGATCACCGACGCCCCCGATGCGATCGCCGTGGCGCAGGCGCCGGGTCCGCGCGGACGCATCGAGTTCCAGGACGTCGTGTTCCGGTATCCGGATGCCGCGGCCGACTCGCGTCCCACGCTGCACGGGGTCTCCTTCGTGGCCGAGCCCGGGCAGCACGTCGCCTTCGTCGGCCCCTCCGGCGCGGGCAAGACCACGATCCTCTACCTCGCGCCTCGACTGTACGAGGCCAAGGGCGGCGCGGTCCTGTTCGCGGGGGCGGACGTGCGCACCCTCACCCAGGAGTCGATCATCGACGACGTGGGCATCGTCTCCCAGGAGACCTACCTGTTCCACGCGACGATCCGGGAGAACCTCCGCTACGCGAAGCCCGATGCGACGGATGAGGAGCTGGTCGCCGCCTGCACCGCGGCCAACATCCACCACATCATCGCGGGCTTCGAGAAGGGCTACGACACGGTCGTGGGGGAGCGCGGGTACCGGCTCTCCGGGGGTGAGAAGCAGCGCATCGCCATCGCGCGCGTGCTGCTGAAGGACCCGCCGGTGCTCCTGCTCGACGAGGCGACCTCCGCCCTGGACACCGTGTCCGAGCGCGTGGTGCAGGAAGCCCTCGACGAGGCGGCGAAGGGGCGCACCACCCTGTCGATCGCGCACCGCCTGTCGACGGTCATGGGGGCGGACGTGATCCACGTGCTGGAGGCCGGACGCATCGTGGAGTCCGGTACCCACGCCGAGCTGCTCGCGCAGGGCGGCCTCTACGCCGAGCTGGCGGCGCAGCAGGTGGCCGCGTCGCGCGTGCTGGACGCCGAGAGGGAAGCGGAGGCCGAGGAGGAGGCCGCGATCCGCGGGGGCGTCGAAGAGGGCGTCGAGGCCGGTCTCGCCGCGCGTCGTGCCGACCGCGAGCCGGAGGACTCCGCCGCGGCCGATGCCGTCGTGGCGCTGACGACGGGCGTCCCGCTGCCGACGGCATCGAGCACCGACGCCCGGCCGCGCCCGACCGACGGGTGACGACCGCGAGGGTCAGTGCACGGAGAGCCCGCCGTCGACGAACAGCGACTGACCGGTGACATAGGCCGAGCCCGGGCCGGCGAGGAAGACCGCGGCTGCGGCGAAGTCCTCGGGGAGGCCGTTGCGTCCGACCATCGTCCGGGCCGCGAGGGCCGCGATCGTGGCGGGATCCTCCTGCAGGCGGGCGTTCAGGGGCGTGAGGACGAATCCGGGGACGAGGGTGTTGCTCGTCACACCGGTGCCGCCCCAGGCCTCGGCCTCCGAGCGCATGAGCGACTCGACCGCGCCCTTGGAGGCGCCGTAGACCCCGCTGCCCACGAATGCCCGGTGCGCCTGCTGGGAGCTGATGTGGATCAGCCGCCCGTAGCCGCGCGCCGCCATGCCCTGCGCCCAGCGCTGACCGAGGAGGAACGGGGCGAGCGCATTGACGGTCATCGTCGCGTCCCAGTCCGCCTCGGTGATCTCGGCGTAGGGCGGACGGATGTTGATGCCGGCGGAGTTGACGAGGATGTCCGGCTCGCCGAAGGGGACGGCCGCGGCCTCCGCGACCGCGTGGATGCCGTCGCGGGAGCCCAGATCGCCGACGACGCCCGCGGCCCGGCACCCCTGCGCGTTCAGCTCCTCGACGGTCTCGGCGATGCGCTCCGCGCCGCGGGCGACGATCACCGTCGCCGCGCCGGCCCGGGCGAGCGCCGTCGCGATGCCGCGGCCGATGCCCGAGCTGCCGCCGGTCACGACGGCGGTGCGGCCGTCGAGTGCGAAGAGCGAGGAGAGGTAGTCGGTCATGCGGGGATCCTTCCGGCGGGGCTCACCACGCGAGGGCGTCGGCGAGGGTGGGGTCGGGGCGGGCGTCGGCGAACTCGGGAAGGGCACGCAGCTCGGCCAGGAACGCGGAGACCTCCGCCGCGTAGGCGGGGTCGGGATGGGTGTCCGCGATCTCCCGGAGCGGCGCGACGTCCATCGCGAGGATGAGGTCGAGCCGGGCGGTCACGGCGGCGTGCGCGCCCGCCTCCTGCAGGACGCGGATCCCGCCGCGGAGTGCGGCGAGGTAGTCGCGGAGCACGGGGAGTTGCGCCTTGCTCTGGGTGATCGAGGTGCCGTCCGCTCGGACGCGCCAGCGCACCACGACGTCGGGCAGCACGTCGAAGGTGCGCGCCCGGGTGTACATCGTCTGCGCGACGACCTGGTCCTCATAGGCCACCCCTTCCGGGAACCGCAGGTCGGTCCACAGGGCGGTGCGGCTCACCTTGGACCACGCGACGATGTTCGACACGGCCTGCGGGTGCTCCGCGAGGGTGGTGCCGAGACGAGCCGGAGAGGTCGCCGCGGCCACCCACGGCTGCACGCGGCCGGGCACGTATCCTCGCCCCTGGGGCCGCAGCCGCACGTAGGCGCCGGCGGCGAAGTCGCTCTCCGTGCGCTCGAGCGTGCCCACGAGGGTCGCCAGCGCGTCCGGGATCAGCTCGTCATCCGCGTCGAGGAAGCCCGTGAAGGGCGTGTCGACCCGCGCGAGGCCGACATTGCGCGCGGCGCCGAGCCCGATGGAGGCCTCATGCCGGATCACGGTGAACCGGGCGTCTCTCGCGGCGGCGTCTGCGAAGATCGCTCCCGTGTCGTCGGTGGAGCCGTCGTCGATGAGGATGGCACGCCACCGCTCGTCCGTCTGCGCGCGGAGGGAGTCGAGGGCGGCGGGGGCGAACGCAGCGATGTCGCGTCCGGGCACGATCAGCGTCACGATCGGGGTGGGGGCGGTCACTCCGCCGAGTCTAGAGCCGTCCGTCAGCCGCGGACGGCGTCGACCGCCTCCGCGACCAGTGCGGCGAGGCGCTCGGGCGCGTCCGCCGGGAGGGCCGCGCGCCCGAAGGTGAACCGCACGGCCGTCTGTGCGACCTCGGGGGCGATGCCGCACGCGAGCAGCACGGGGGAGGGCTCGTCGCTGCCGGCCGCGCACGCGGAGCCGCTGGACGAGATCACCCCGCGGCGCTCCAGCTCCAGCAGCACCGCCTCACCACTCACGCCGGCGATCGTGAAGCTCGCGGTGCCGGGGAGCCGGTGCACGGGATCCCCCGTCAGCGCGGCGTCGGGCGCCCGCCGAGTCACCTCGGCGATGAAGCGCGCCGTGGCGGCCCGCACCCGCGGCGCCGCGTGCTCACGCTCCCGCTCCGCGAGCTCCAACGCCGTCGCCAGGCCCACCGCTCCCGCGACGTCGACGGTGCCGGACCGCCGTCCACGCTCCTGACCGCCGCCGTGCAGGAGCGGTTCCAGAGGGAGACGTCCGCGGACGACGAGCGCCCCGGTGCCCTTGGGAGCGCCGAGCTTGTGCCCGGCGATCGATACGGCGTCGGCATCCAGATCATGCAGGGGCAGCCAGCCGGCCGACTGCACGGCGTCGACATGGAGGGGCACGCGGCGGGCGCGGACGACCTCGCGGAGCGCGGCGATGTCCTGGACGGTGCCGATCTCGTTGTTCGCGTGTCCGACGGACACGATGGCCGTGTCGTCGGTGAGTACCGTGTCGAGGGCGTCCGGCCCGATCCGCCCGGTCCCGTCCACCGCGGGCATCGCCACCGTCACCCCGTGGAAGCGCGCGAGGTACGCGGCCGACTCCCGGATCGACTCGTGCTCGATGGGGGACACCACGACGCGCCGTCGCCCGGAGGCGAGCGCTCCCAGGGCGAGTCCCTTCACGGCGAGGTTGTTCGCCTCCGTGCCGCCGCTGGTGAAGACGACGTCGCCGACCCGCGCCCCGAAGACGCGGGCGACCCTGGCGCGGGCATCCTCCAGCGCGCGCGCCGCCGTCTCGCCCGCGGTGTGGTGGCTGGCGGGGTTGCCGAACACCTCGGTGAGGAAGGGCTCCATGGCCGCCCGCACCTCGGGGCGTACCGGCGAGGTCGCGGCGTGATCGAGGTACAGCACGAGACTCAATCGATCCGGAGGTCGAGTCCGAGGTCCAGCGCCCGCGCGGAGTGCGTGAGGGCTCCGACCGAGATCACGTCCACCCCGGTCTCGGCGATGGCGCGGACGGTGGTCAGATCGACGCCGCCCGAGGCCTCCACAGTGGCGCGCTCGCCGATGAGGGCCACGCCGGCGCGCAGGTCGTCGAGGGAGAAGTTGTCCAGGAGCACCGTGTGGGCACCGCCGTCGAGCACCGTCGGGATCTGGTCGAGACGGTCGACCTCGACGACGACGTGGGCGGTGTGCGGCAGCCGCGAGAGCGCCTCGCGAAGAGCCGTCGCGAGGTCGAGCCCGGACCGCTGGAGCACCGCGAGGTGGTTGTCCTTCGCCATGACCGCGTCGGAGAGGGAGTACCGGTGGTTCCGTCCGCCGCCGGACACCACGGCGTGCCGCTCGAACGCCCGCAGTCCTGGCGTCGTCTTGCGGGTGTCGGCGATGCGCGCCTGCGTCCCCTCCACTTCGCGGACATAGGCGGCGGTGAGGGTCGCGATGCCCGACATCCGCTGCACGAAGTTCAGGGCGACGCGTTCGGCGGTGAGGAGCGTGCGGGCCGGCCCGGTCACGGTGGCCAGCACGTCGGAGGCGGTGAAGGCATCGCCGTCGCCCACATGCAGGTCCACCGTGATGTCCGGATCGGCGAGGAGGAACGCGGTGGCGAAGACCTCGCCGCCGCTGAAGACCCCGTCCTCCCGGGCGACGAGATCGGCCGTGGCCGTCGTCTCCGCGGGGAGCAGGGTGGTGCTGGTGAGGTCGCCCCACGGGGCGTCCTCCTCGAGTGCGGCTCCGACGACGCGGTGCAGGGTGGCGCGGGTGAGCATCAGGCGGTCTCCAGGATCGGTGCGTGTGCCGCCCTCGGCGCGGCGGGGGCGGGGTCGTCGCGGTGGTGGGCGCCGACCGAGACGGGGCGGGCCACGGCGGCGCGGATGGTGGCGTCGGCGACCTGCAGCAGGTTCCGGTCCTCGTGCGTGCGGGCGTCGGATGCGGGCGGCGTCTCGACGGCCCATCCGCGCACGATCCGGAGCGCGCGCAGCAGGCCCGCTCCGGTCCGGTGCAGGCCCACCTCGTCCCACAGCAGCCGCTGCAGCCCGGCGCGGTCGAACGGAGGGACGGGCTCCGGTGCGACATCCGCGTCCGCCGTGTCCGTCGGTGACGGACACGGGGTGATGTCGACGGCAGCGGGCCACGGTCCGTCCAGCGCGGCGGCGGCCCTGGCTCCGAACACGGCACCTTCGAGAAGCGAGTTGGACGCGAGCCGGTTGGCGCCGTGCACCCCCGTGCGGGCGGTCTCGCCGACGGCGTAGAGCCCCGGGACTGTGGTCCGTCCGTGGCGATCGGTGACGACGCCGCCCATGAGGTAGTGGGCAGCCGGCGTTACCGGCAGCGGCTCCCTGGACCAGTCGAAACCGCGAGCACGCGTCACCCGGTCGATGGTGGGGAAGCGGCGGGCGAGCGCGTCCGTGCCCAGTCCGGTGGCATCGAGGTGCACGGGCGCCCCCTGCCGGGCGGTCTGTCGGGCGATGGCCCGCGCGACGACATCCCTCGGCGCGAGCTCCCCGTCGGGGTGGCTGTCGAACACGAACCGTCGGCCTTCGTGGTCGCGGAGCACGGCACCCTCGCCGCGGATGGCTTCGGAGAGCAGGAAGACCGGGCTGCCGGGAAGAGCGGTCGGATGGAACTGCACGAACTCCAGGTCGGCGACGGCGGCACCGGCGCGTAGGGCCGCCGCGATGCCGTCGCCGGTCGCCTCCGTCGGGTTGGTCGTGTGCGCGTAGAGCTGCCCCGCCCCACCCGTCGCGAGGATCACGGCGTCGGCGCGGATCTCGGTCGTGTCGCCCTCGCGGAGGACCGTGATCCCGCGGGTCTCTCCCTCCTCGACGACGAGGTCGAGGAGCATCGTCCCCTCGCGGACGGCGATGGGCGCGCGCTGAATCGCTGCGCACAGCGCCGCGGAGATCGCGGCGCCAGTGGCGTCACCTCCGGCGTGCAGGATGCGGGCATGGGCGTGCGCCGCCTCCCGCCCGCGGGCGAGAGCGCCGCCCGGTGCGCGATCGAAGGCGACGCCGCGGGCGAGGAGTTCGGCGATCCGGGCGGCGCCGTCCGCCACGAGGACGTCGACGGCGGCCGGATCGCACAGACCCGCCCCTGCGCTGATCGTGTCGGCGGCGTGCGTGGCCGGTCCGTCTCCCGGCCCGTAGCTGCCGGCCACACCGCCCTGCGCGAGAGGCGTGCATCCGCCCCCGAGGTCGCCCTTCGTCACGACCGTCACCGTGTGCCCGGCTTCGTGCGCGTGCAGCGCGGCGGTGAGCCCGGCGATGCCGGATCCGACGACGACGACGTTCATCGTGCCCCGGCGGCCACCGGCGGCTTGGCGGCCAGCATCCGCTCCAGCGCGAGGCGAGCCGGGTCGGCGACATCGGGGGAGACCGTGATGCGGTTCGGTGTGCGACCGGCGACCAGCTCCTCCAGGACCCACGCGAGGTAGCCCGGGTGGATGCGGTACATGGTCGAGCACGGGCACACGACCGGGTCGAGGCAGAAGATCCGGTGCTGCGGGTACTGCGCGGCCAGGCGGCGCACGAGGTTGATCTCCGTCCCCACCGCGAACGTCGTCGGCTCCGTCGCCTCGGCGATGGCGCGGCGGATGTACTCCGTGGAGCCGGCCTCGTCGGCCGCGTCGACGACCTCCATCGGGCACTCCGGGTGCACGATCACGCGGACCCCCGGGTGCTCCGTGCGAGCCTGGTCGATCTGCGCCACGGTGAAGCGCCGGTGCACGGAGCAGAAGCCGTGCCAGAGGATCACCTGCGCGTCGATGAGCTCCTCCGCGGTGGAGCCGCCGAGCGCTCGCCGCGGGTTCCACAGGGGCATCCGGTCGAGTGGCACCCCCATGGCCTTCGCGGTGTTCCGGCCCAGGTGCTGGTCGGGGAAGAAGAGCACGCGGCGGCCGCGGGCGAAGGCCCACTCCAGGACCGTGGCGGCGTTGGACGAGGTGCACACGATGCCGCCGTGTCGCCCGACGAAGCCCTTGATCGCCGCCGAGGAGTTCATGTAGGTGACGGGGATCACCGGCACGCGGCCGTCGGCGTCCGGGGTGTCGAGTTCGCCCAGCACGTCGGCGAGCTGCTCCCAGCACTCCTCGACCTGGTCGATGTCGGCCATATCCGCCATCGAGCACCCCGCGGCGAGGTTCGGCAGGATCACCGCCTGGTCGGGCTGGGACAGGAGGTCGGCGGTCTCGGCCATGAAGTGCACACCACAGAAGACGATCGCCTCCGCGTTCGGCCGCATCGTGGCGGCGGTGGCGAGCTGGAACGAATCGCCTACCTCGTCGGCGTGCGTCACGACCTCCTCGCGCTGATAGAAGTGCCCGAGGATCACCACGCGATCTCCGAGCGTGGCCTTCGCCGCCTCGATGCGTCGGTGGAGCTCCGCCTCGCCGGCCTCGCGGTAGGCCGCGGGGAGCTCTCCCTGCCGGGGAGCCCCGGTGGGGATGACATCGCCCATGGAGGAGCCGGGGCCGTAACCGGGGCGTGTGTCGAAGTCCCAGGGGCCGACGGCGAGGTCGGTCGTGCAGGTGGCGTCGGTGGAAGCCCCGCCGACGATGGCCTGGATGGCGTGGTCGACGGACGGATCCGACGACGGGACGGCGGGCATCGGGACGAAGGTGGTGCTCATCGGGTTCTCGTTTCCTCCGGGCGGAGCGGACCGCGGTCGGCCAGCTCGAGATCGGTGTCGTCGCGGTACAGGCGGGCCGGGCGATGACTGCCCGTCCGGAAGCGGTCGGTGCGGGTCAGGTTGCCGGCGGACTCGACCTGCCGCCGGAAGTTCGCGGGGTCGAGTGCGCGCCCCAGGATCGACTCGTAGGCCTCCCGGAGCTCGGCGAGCGTGAACTCGGCGGGCAGGAAGCCCTGGGCCACCCGGCTGTATCCGACCTTGTTCCGCAGGCGCCAGAGCGCGTACTCGATGATCTCGTGATGATCGAAGGCGAGCGCCGGCAGATCGTCGACATCGAACCACTCCACGTTCTCCGGCGCGCGGCCCGATGCCCGGTGCGCGGTGATCTGGGCTTCGACGTCGTCCTGACGCAGCAGCGCCCAGTACACGATCGAGACGACCCGTGTGGGGGAGCGGTCGACGGCGCCGAAGGCGTAGAGCTGTTCGAGATAGGTGGGCGCGAGGCCGGTCGTCTCGGCGAGCGTCCGGGCCGCGGCGTCGACCGGTGATTCTTCGGGGGTGAGCCACCCGCCGGGGAGCGCCCACCGCTCCGCGAACGGCTCGCGGGTGCGGCGGACGAGGGGGAGCGCGAGCACGGGCGGACCGTCGTCACCGCGGCGCAGCGTGAGGATCACCGTCGAGACGGCGACGCGGATGTCCGCACTTCGAGTCATAGGCACCTTAACCTCCGGATTCGATCTTAGTGTCATCGGGACCTTTAGTGCGCGCGTATGACGAACCAACGCGTCGAGTCCGAAACGTTATCTCCTCCCCGCAGGAACGCTTGTCCCCCCGGAGCGGGTTTGTTAGGTTACTGTCCTAACAAACCCCTTCGAGGGCGGCCCGCAGGCCACCTCCCGGGGTTCCCGTGAACCCCGCCCGGGGTTCGGCTCCAACCGGAGAATCCCTCCTGCAGTGCAGCACCGAGAGGAAATGAAGAATGATCCGTAACGGAAAGCGCAAGATCGCGCTCACGGCGGTCGCGGGGGCCTCGGTCCTCGCCCTGGGCCTGACGGCCTGTGGCAGTGGCGGGGGCGACGACGGCGGCAACGCCGACGGCGACCGCGCGCTCCGCGTCTGGGCGGGAAGCCAGACCCCGATCACCGCGAACTACAACCCGTTCGCGCCCACCGTGCTCCACGGTGCGCTCGGTCCCATCTACGAGCCGCTGTTCTTCTACAACAAGACGCAAGACGCCGAGCCCGTCGGCCTGATCGGCGACTCGTTCGAGTACAACGAGGACGGCACCCAGATCACGGTGAAGATCAAGCCCGACCTGAAGTGGAGCGACGGCGAGCCGCTCACCGCCGACGACGTCGTCTTCTCCTTCACGTACGAGGCCAACAACCCCGAGGGCAACGGACTCGTCTCGGCCGAGGCGACCGACGACACGACCGTCGTCCTCACATACGCCACCGCCCAGTACACGACCGAGTTCCAGCGGATGGGGTCGAGCTACATCCTCCCGGAGCACATCTGGAAGGACGTCACCGACTTCGCGAACTTCGCGAACGAGGAGCCCGTCGGCTCCGGTCCGTACGTCGTGGACAAGACCACGAGCGAGTCGTACACCCTGGTCGCGAACGAGAACTACCGCGGTGCCGACGAGCTCGCGGTCAAGAAGGTCCAGTACATCGCGGTCGACAACAACCAGACCGCGCAGGACCTGCTCGCCGCCGGCAAGCTCGACTGGACCGGCATGTTCATCCCGAACCCGGACGACGTCACGGGCAACGGCAAGATCGAGTGGATCAACACCCCGCAGGACCCGACCGTCCTCTACACCTGCTCGAACGCCGAGCTCGGCTGCACGGGCCCGCAGACCGACGTCGCGGTGCGCCAGGCGCTGAACGTCGCCATCGACCGCGCCACCATCAAGGACAAGGCGTTCGTCGGCCTGACCGGCGACATCTCGCCCGCGTACACGCTGCTGCCGCGCGACGAGAAGTGGCTCGCCGACCCGGCCAACGAGGTCAGCCCGCAGGAGGCGGACGCCGCAGAGGCCGGGGAGATCCTCGAGGCCGCCGGCTACACCAAGGGCTCCTCCGGGATCTACGAGAAGGACGGCGCTCCGGTCGAGCTCAGCCTGATCTCGGTCGACGGCTGGACCGACTACAACGACGCCGCGAAGCTCATCGCCGAGCAGGCCGAGGCCGCGGGCATCAAGGTGACCGCGTCGACCGTGCAGTGGCAGGAGTTCTCCGACGCCCGACAGGGTGGCGACTTCCAGCTCATCGTCGGCGGAGTCGTCGGCACGTCGGTCGCCGACCCGTTCCAGATCTACCGTGACTGGTTCGGCGGCACCGAGGTCGAGTCCACCAGCCCCGTCGGCACGGAGATCCCTGCCGGTCGCTGGAACTTCAGCCGCTACAGCAACCCGACGGTGGATGCCGCCATCCAGTCCGCGATCAGCACGAACGACGAAGCGGAGAAGAAGGAACTGTACGGCACGATCCAGTCCGAGATCGTGCGCGACCTGCCGTACATCCCGCTCGTGATCAACGCGACGCAGACCTTCTACAACACGAAGGACTACACGGGCTGGCCGACGGAGGAGGACCTCTACGCCTTCCCGCCGTCCTGGGGTGCGATCGCGGCCGGCTACGTGCTGACGCAGATCAAGCCCGCCGGCTGAGTCGATGAGTCGGGGAAGTAGGAAGTCAGGACAGGTGACATGAAGTTCTATGCACGAAGGATCGGGTTCTACGCGTTCACGCTGTGGGCCGCGATCTCCATCAACTTCCTGCTTCCCCGGCTCATGCCGGGGGATCCCGCCGACATCATGATCGCCAAGATGCAGCGGGCCGGCGGAGAGGTCTCCGAGACCACCATCCGCAACATCAAGCTCCTGCTCGGCGGAGACGACTCGTCCCTCTGGGAGCAGTACCTCGCCTACTGGGGGCGCATGTTCCAGGGCGACCTGGGCGTGTCGGTGACGAAGTTCCCCACTCCGGTCACGGAGCTCATCGCGGGTGCTCTCCCATGGACGCTGGTGCTCGTCGGAACCGCGACGGTGATCTCGTTCGTGCTCGGCGTCGTGCTCGGTGCGTGGGCCGGCTGGAAGCGCGGCACCTGGGTCGACCATCTCATCCCCGCGACCACCGTGCTGCAGTCCATCCCGTACTTCTGGCTGGCGCTCATCCTCGTCGCCGTCTTCGCCGTGGGCCTGGGCTGGTTCCCCATCTTCGGCGGCTACGACGTCTTCGACTTCCCGGACGGCCCGGAGCCGACCTGGGCGTTCTTCTCGGATGCCGTCGCGCACTCGATCCTCCCGGCGATCACGATCGTGATCAGCTCGGTGGGCGGCTGGATGTTCGGCATGCGCAACATGATGGTCTCCACGCTCGCCGAGGACTACGTCCTCACCGCTGAGGCGAAGGGACTGCGGCCGCGACGCATCATGACGACCTACGCCGCGCGCAACGCGGCCATCCCGTCGATCGCGGGCTTCTCGATCACGCTCGGGTTCGTCGTCGCCGGCTCCATCGTCATGGAGCAGGTGTTCACCTACCCGGGCGTCGGCAAGCTCATGTTCCAGGCTGTCACCAACAACGACTATGCGCTGATGCAGGGGCTGTTCCTCGTGATCACCCTCACGGTGCTCGTCGCCAACTTCTTCATGGACCTCGTCTATGGCTTCATCGACCCGAGGGCTCGCCAGAATGTCTGACACGAAGAACCCGCTCCTCGTGGAGGAGCCTCCCACCGTCGCCCCCGAGGGCACCGTCGCCCTGGCCACTCAGCGTCAGGAGCGCCGACGCCGCCGGATCCTGCCCAGCACGTCGCCGAAGTTCATCGTCGGGGCCGTGCTCGTGCTCGCCATCGTGCTCTTCGCGATCATCGCGCCGTTCTTCACGCAGAACCCGCGCAGCACCGACAACCCCGCCCTCGCCGCGCCCTCGGCCGAGCACTGGCTGGGCACGACCAAGCTCGGCAACGACGTGCTCGCGCAGCTCGCCGTCGGGGCGCAGGGGTCGCTGCTCATCGGCGTGACGGCCGGCGGCATCGCCATCGTGCTGTCCCTCCTCTTCGGCGTCCTGGCCGGATACCTCGGCGGCTGGCGGGAGGACGTCCTGGCTCTCCTGACGAACGTCATGATCGTCATCCCCGGGCTGCCGCTGGTCATGGTGATCGCCTCCTTCGTGCCGCAGCGCAGCTGGCAGCTCGTGGCCTTCGTCCTCGGCATCACCTCGTGGGCCGGGGCAGCATACGTGCTGAGGTTGCAGACCCGCTCGCTCCGCACCCGCGACTACGTGTACGCCTCGAAGGTGGCGGGAGAGAAGTCCTTCCGGGTGATCCTCGTCGAGATCATGCCGAACCTGCTCCCGCTGCTGACCGCGCAGTTCCTCTTCGCGATCATCTTCGCCATCCTCGGCGAGGCGGGCCTGTCCTACCTCGGCCTCGGCCCGAACTCCTCGATCACCTGGGGCTCGATTCTCAACGATGCCCAGTCCGGTCAGGCGCTCGGTCGTGGGGCGTGGTGGTGGTTCGTGCCGCCGGGCATCATGATCGCGATCCTCGGCGCAGGCCTGGCGCTGATCAACTTCGCCATCGACGAGGTCATCAACCCGAAGCTGCGCAACGCGCCCGATGCGGCCCGTCGTCTGCGCAAGGCCGCGAAGGAGAAGGGGGTCACCGCATGAGCGACGCCGTGCTCACCGCCAGGAACGTCTCGATCGAGTACGAGGTCGACCCGCCCGTCAAAGCCGTCCGCGACGTCTCGTTGACGCTGCACCGGGGCGAGATCCTCGGACTCGCGGGGGAGTCGGGCTGCGGCAAGACGACCCTCGCGTACGGGATGAACCGGCTGCTCAAGGCGCCGGCGCTGATGACCGACGGCGAGATCGTGTTCCACGACCGCGACGGCCATGACATCGACGTCGTCGGACTCGACGGGGACGGGCTCCGCGCCTTCCGCTGGGACAAGATCTCGATGGTCTTCCAGGGGGCGATGAACTCCCTCAACCCCGTCATCTCGGTCCGCGCGCAGATCTTCGACATCTTCGACACCCACCGTCCCGGAATGTCGAAGAGGGCCAAGCAGGAGCGCGCCGAGGAGCTGCTCACGCTCGTCGGCGTCGACCCCGGCCGGCTGACGAGCTTCCCGCACGAACTCTCCGGCGGCATGCGCCAGCGCATGATGATCGCGATGGCGCTCGCGCTCGACCCGCAGGTCATGATCATGGACGAGCCCACCACGGCGCTCGACGTGGTCGTGCAGCGCGGCATCATCCGGGAGATCATGCGCCTGCGCGAGAAGCTCGGCTTCGCCGTCATCTTCATCACCCACGACCTGCCCATGCTGATCGAGATCAGCGACCGCATCGCGGTCATGCTGCAGGGCCGGATCGTCGAGCAGGGCACCGCGGAGGAGATCTACCGCAACCCGCAGCACGAGTACACCCAGCGGCTGCTGTCGAGCTTCCCGTCCCTCACGGGCGAGCGGGGCGACTTCGTCCGCAGCGGCGGCGTGAACCAGGAGGTCATCCGATGAGCGTGGACGGGACGAGGCGCGGCGGCACCCTCGAGGCGAGGAACCTCGTCAAGGACTTCCACCTGCGGTCAGGGCTCCGCACGCGCGTGCTGCACGCGGTGAAGGACGTGTCGTTCACGCTGGAGGCGGGGCGGACCACGGCTCTGGTCGGCGAGTCCGGTTCGGGCAAGTCGACCATCGCCCGGATGCTGATGAAGCTGGAGACGCCGACCTCGGGCAGCATCCTCCTGGACGGCGAGGAGTCCGGCACGCGGGGGTCGGCCCTCGAGCGCTACCGGTCGGACGTGCAGATGGTCTTCCAGGACCCGTTCGCCTCACTCAACCCGTTCCACACGATCGTCCATCACCTGGAGCGTCCGATCCGGCTGCACCACCCGAAGCTGGACAGCGGCGAGGTGCGGGCGCGGGCGATCGAGCTGCTGGAGCGGGTGCGGCTCACTCCGGGGGAGAGCTTCGCCGAACGGCGGCCGCACGAGCTCTCCGGTGGTCAGCGGCAGCGCGTGGCGATCGCGCGGGCCCTCGCTCCCGGTGCCCGGTTCATCGTGGCCGACGAGCCGGTGTCGATGCTCGACGTGTCGATCCGTCTCGGCGTCCTCAACCTGCTCGCCGAGCTGCAGCGCGAGGAGAACCTCGGCGTCCTGTACATCACGCACGACCTCGCGACCGCGCGGCACTTCTCCGACGACATCATGGTCCTCTTCCAGGGCGACGTCGTGGAGCGGGGAACGGCCGACGAGGTGATCCTGAACCCGCAGCACGAGTACACCAGGACGCTCCTGGCGGCGGCACCGGAGCCGGAGAACCTCGGCAGGCTGCGTGACGAGGTCCGGGCGGAGCTCGCCCTGGGCTCCTGAGCGGGCGGGGGAGACCGCTAGACTGAACCCACAATCGAAGACAGGCCGAACGACCGACGCGGGAGAGCCCCGGCGCATGCAGCCGGGCACCGAAGGAGCAAGCCTCCCCGCCAATCTCTCAGGTACGCGTACCGCGGAGGTCCGGCCGCTCTGAAAAGCGATCCCGAGCACCGGGGGATCCGCCGACGGTGAAAGCCCTGTGCACGCGCGCGGGGCGAAGCTCTCAGGCCCATGACAGAGGGGGAGTTCCCAGGGACGACGTCGTCGTCCCGCCCGACCCAGCCCGGGAGAACTCCATGTCCGACCCCCGCTACACCCCGTTGCGCGAGCGCCACGAGGCGCTCGGCGCCTCCTTCACCGATTTCGGCGGCTGGCAGATGCCGGTGCGCTACACGTCCGACCTCGCCGAGCACCACGCGGTGCGCCAGGCGGCGGGCATCTTCGACATCTCGCACATGGCGGAGTTCTCGGTCCGCGGCGCCGGTGCCGCGGCCTTCCTCGACTACGCGCTCGCCGGGCGGCTGTCCGCGCTCGCGATCGGCAAGGCGAAGTACTCGCTGCTGCTGACGCCCGAGGGCGGCATCGTCGACGACGTCATCGTCTACCGCCTGGCCGACGACGACTTCCTCATCATCTCCAACGCGGGCAACCGCGACGCGGTGGGTCAGGCGCTCACCGCGCGGGTGGCGGACGCGGACGCGGGCCCCGTGGAGGTCGCCGACGTCTCGGACGACTACGCGCTGATCGCCGTGCAGGGCCCGCGGGCCGAGGAGATCCTCGCGGCGACGGCGGGCATCGCCGACGTCAGCGTCCCCTGGGCGGAGCAGAAGTACTACGCGTGGGCGACCGCGTCGTTCGCCGGCGAACCGCTGCTCCTCGCCCGCACCGGCTACACCGGGGAGGACGGCTTCGAGCTCCTCGTCCCGGCCGCCCACGCGACCGCGCTGTGGGACGCCGTGCTCGACGCCGGGACCCCGCAGGGCCTGGTGCCCGCCGGCCTCGCCGCCCGCGACACGCTCCGCCTGGAGGCGGGCATGCCGCTGTACGGGCATGAGCTCAGCCTCGACACCGCGCCCGCCCAGGCCGGCCTCGGCCGCGTCGTGGTCGCCGCGAAGGAGCGTTTCGTCGGCAAGGACGCACCGGCGCCGGCCGACGACGCCCGCATCCTCGTCGGCCTGACGGCGGAGGGGCGACGCGCCGGCCGCGCCGGCTACGCGGTCGTCGACGCCGACGGCTCTCCGATCGGCGAGATCACCAGCGGCGCTCTGAGCCCGACGCTGGGCCACCCCATCGCGATGGCCTTCGTCGACCCTTCTTCCGCCGAGGAGGGAACCGCAGTATTCCTTGATGTGCGGGGGACCCGCATCCCCGCGACCGTGACCGCCCTGCCTTTCTACCGGAGGAACAAATGACCGATCTCAGCGCACTCCGCTACACCGACGAGCACGAATGGATCGCCGGTGACGGCGACACCGTCACCATCGGCATCACCGACTACGCCGCCGAGAAGCTGGGGGACGTCGTCTTCGTCGAGCTCCCCGCCGTCGGCACCGAGCTGACCGCCGGCTCCGTCGTCGGCGAGATCGAGTCCACCAAGTCGGTCGGGGAGCTCTACGCCCCGGTCGCCGGCACCGTCGTCGAGATCAACGACGCCGTCGTCGACGACCCCTCGCTGATCAACGCCGAGCCCTTCGAGGGCGGCTGGCTGCTCAAGGTGTCCGTCGCCGCCGACGCGCTGGACGGACTGCTGGACCGCGACGCGTACGTCGCACTCACGGAGGGCTGATCCGGAAGTGGTTGCATTCGCCGATCGTCACATCGGACCGACCGAGGCCGCCCAGCGCACGATGCTCGACGCGCTCGGTCTCTCCGCCGACAGCGGGACGTTGAGCCCGGTCGAGGAGCTCATGCGTCAGGCCGTCCCCGCCTCGATCTACACGGGACCGGAGGACGCGGTCGCCGACTCCCGCATCCCGGTCGCCGCGTCGGAGACCGAGGCGCTGGCCGAGCTGCGTGCCCTCGCCGGGCGCAACACCGTGAACCGCTCGATGATCGGCCTCGGCTACTACGGCACCGTCACGCCGCAGGTCATCCAGCGCAACGTCCTCGAGAACCCGTCCTGGTACACGGCCTACACGCCGTACCAGCCCGAGATCTCGCAGGGGCGCCTCGAAGCGCTGATCAACTTCCAGACGATGGTGTCCGAGCTCACCGGCCTCACCACCGCGAACGCGTCGATGCTCGACGAGTCCACCGCGGTCGTGGAGGCGATGCTGCTCGCGCGCCGGGCCTCGAAGACCTCCTCGAACGTCTTCGCGGTGGACGCGGATGCGCTGCCGCAGACGAAGGCCATGCTCGCGTCCCGTGCCGAGGCGCTCGGCATCGAGCTCGTCACGGTCGACTTCGCGGCGGGGGAGGAGCTCCCCGCCGAGCTCTTCGGCGTCTTCGTGCAATATCCGGGGGCTTCGGGCCGCGTGTGGGATCCGTCCGCGGTGTTCGACGCCGCGCACGTCGCCGGCGCGCTCGCCGTCGCGGCCGCCGACCTGCTCGCGCTGACGCTCCTGACCGCGCCCGGCACCCTCGGGGCTGACGTGGCCGTGGGCACGACGCAGCGCTTCGGCGTGCCGATGGGCTTCGGCGGCCCGCACGCCGGCTACATGGCCGTGCGCGCAGGCCTGGAGCGGCAGCTGCCCGGACGCCTCGTCGGCGTCTCCGTCGACGCCGAAGGCAAGCCGGCCTACCGTCTCTCGCTGCAGACCCGGGAGCAGCACATCCGCCGCGAGAAGGCGACGTCGAACATCTGCACCGCCCAGGTGCTCCTCGCGGTGATGGCGTCGATGTACGCGGTCTACCACGGCCCGGACGGGCTCCGCGAGATCGCCCGCGACGTCGCCGCCAAGACGACACTGCTGCGCGACTGGCTCGTCGAGGCCGGCGCCGAGGTCGTCCACGAGAACTTCTTCGACACGCTCGCCGTGCGCGTGCCCGGCCGGGCGGCGGAGTACGCCGACCAGGCGCGGGGCGGCTACGGCATCCTCCTGCGGGTCGCCGACGCGGACACGATCGGCATCGCGGTCGACGAGACGACCACGGTGACCGAGCTGCATCAGGTCGCACAGGTCTTCGGCGGGAAGCAGGAGCGCGCCTTCGGCTTCGGCCTCGGCGATGTGGACGCGCTGCCGGACGCCCTCCGCCGCGAGGACGAGTACCTCACGCACCCGGTGTTCCACAGCCACCGCAGCGAGACCGCCATGATGCGGTATCTGAAGAGCCTGTCCGACCGGGACTACGCCCTCGACCGCGGCATGATCCCGCTCGGCTCGTGCACGATGAAGCTCAACGCCGCCACCGAGATGGCCGCCATCACGTGGCCGGAGTTCGCGGGCATCCACCCGTTCGCACCGGAGGCAGACGTCCGCGGCTACCTGGAGCTCATCGATCAGCTCGAGGGCTGGCTCGCCGAGATCACCGGGTATGACGCGGTGTCGCTGCAGCCGAACGCCGGCTCTCAGGGGGAGCTGGCGGGCCTCCTCGCGATCCGCGGCTACCACCGCGCGAACGGCGACGACCACCGCGTCGTGTGCCTCATCCCGTCCTCCGCCCACGGCACGAACGCGGCCTCCGCCGTGCTCGCCGGCATGAAGGTCGTCGTGGTGGCGAGCGACGCGCTCGGCAACGTCGACCTGGACGACCTCCGCGCGAAGATCGCCCAGCACGCCGACGACCTGGCGGCGCTGATGATCACGTACCCGTCCACGCACGGCGTGTACGAGGAGCAGGTCGTGGAGATCACCGGGGCGGTGCACGCGGCCGGCGGTCAGGTGTATGTCGACGGTGCGAACCTCAACGCACTCCTCGGCTACGCGCGATTCGGCGATCTCGGCGGCGACGTCTCGCACCTCAACCTGCACAAGACCTTCGCCATCCCGCACGGCGGCGGCGGCCCGGGCATCGGTCCGGTCGCGGCGAAGGCGCACCTCGCGCCGTACCTGCCGTCGCACCCGCTCGCGCAGCGCGCCGAGCACTTCGGCGGCCACACGTTCGAGGGCGCGGTGATCTCCGCGGCCCCGTACGGCTCTGCGGGCATCCTCCCGATCTCGTGGGCGTACGTGCGCATGATGGGTGCCGAGGGCCTCCGGCGCGCGACCGCCGCGGCGGTCCTCTCGGCGAACTACATCGCCGAGCGCCTCGGCGGGCACTTCCCGGTGCTCTACACGGGGGAGAACGGACGGGTCGCGCATGAGTGCATCCTCGACCTGCGTCCGCTCAAGGAGGCCACCGGCATCTCCGTCGACGACGTCGCCAAGCGCCTGATCGACTACGGGTTCCACGCGCCGACCATGTCGTTCCCGGTCGCCGGCACCCTCATGGTGGAGCCCACCGAGTCGGAGGACCTCGACGAGATCGAGCGGTTCATCGAGGCCATGATCATGATCAAGGCCGAGGCGGACGCCGTCGCCGCGGGGCGCTGGCCCGCGGACGACAACCCGCTCGTGCACGCCCCGCACACCGCCGTCTCGCTCATCGCGGGGGAGTGGGCGCACGCCTACACCCGCGAGGAGGCCGCCTACCCGGTGCGCTCGCTGGTGGCGGCGAAGTACTGGCCGCCGGTCCGCCGGATCGACCAGGCGTACGGCGACCGCAACCTCGTCTGCGCCTGCCCGCCGATCGAGGCCTTCGCCTGACACGGACCCGCACGACGAACGGCGTCGCGCCCGCCTCCCGGCGGCGCGGCGCCGTTCGCGTTACGCCATGTTTCCGTCATGTGACAGATGGTCACCACTCAGTAACAGTTCGTTAGCCGAACGTCCTGGACGCGCGACCCCCGGGTTACGCTCAGGTATCCCTGCGCGCTCGATGATGAGCCGCGCAGAATTCCCACGTCCACAGGAGGACAAAAGTGAAGCGCAACAAGATCGCCCTCGCGGGCAGCGCACTGTTCGTGATCGGCGCCCTGACCCTGGCAGGCTGCGCCAGCGGCGGCGGCAACACGGGTGATGGAGGAAGCGACGCGAACGCGGACGCCGATGCCATCATCACCACGAACGGCTCCGAGCCGGAGAACCCGCTCATCCCGACCAACACCAACGAGGTCGGCGGCGGCAAGATCCTCGACGAGATCTTCGCCGGGCTCGTCTACTACGACGCCGAGGGCAAGCCGGTCAACGACATGGCGGAGGAGATCGTCACCGACGACCCCCAGCACCTCACGATCAAGCTGAAGAAGGGGCAGACCTTCACCAACGGTGAGGAGGTCACGGCCGACAACTTCATCAAGGCATGGAACGAGGGCGCGAAGGCATCGAACGCGCACCTGTCCGGCTACTTCTTCGAGGACATCGAGGGCTTCAGCTACGAGGAGGACACCGAGCTCACCGGTCTCGAGCAGGTCGACGACTACACGTTCACCATCGCGCTGAACAAGCCCGCCTCGGACTTCGCTCTGCGCCTGGGATACTCGGCGTACTACCCCCTGCCCGATGTCGCGTTCGAGGACATGGATGCCTTCGGACAGAACCCCATCGGCAACGGCCCGTACATGATCGACGGTGACGACGCCTGGCAGCACGACGTGCAGATCGACCTGGTCCGCAACGACGACTACGAGGGTGGACGCCAGGCGAAGAACGGCGGTCTGACGATCAAGTTCTACGCGACCCAGGAGTCCGCGTACGCCGACCTCCTCGGAAACGAGGTCGACGTGATCGATGCGATCCCGACCAACTCGCTTCCGGTGTTCACGGACGAGCTCGGCGACCGCGCGGTGAACCAGCCTTCCGCCGTCTTCCAGTCCTTCACGATCGGCCAGTTCCTCCCGCACTTCAGCGGCGAAGAAGGCAAGCTGCGTCGTCAGGCGATCTCGATGGCCATCAACCGGGAAGAGATCACCGAGACGATCTTCTCGGGAACGCGCACCCCGGCTGCCGACTTCACCTCGCCGGTGATCGCCGGCTGGTCGGAGGACGTCCCCGGCAACGAGGTTCTGGACTACGACCCGGAGAAGGCGAAGGAACTCTGGGCAGAGGCCGACGCCATCTCGCCGTGGGAGGGTGACTTCAAGATCGCCTACAACGCCGACGGCGGACACGACGCGTGGGTTGACGCGGTCAGCAACAGCATCAAGAACACGCTCGGTATCGAGGCGTCCGGCGACCCGTACCCGACCTTCCAGGACCTGCGCACCAAGGTGAACGACCGCACCATCACCACGGCGGCGCGCTCCGGCTGGCAGGCGGACTACCCGGGTCTGTACAACTTCCTCGGCCCGCTCTACGCGACCGGCGCCAGCTCGAACGATGGCGACTACACGAGCCCGGAGTTCGATGAGCTCATCAAGGCCGGTATCAGCAACCCCGACCCGGACGCTCAGCTCGAGGACTTCACCAAGGCTCAGGAGGTCCTGTTCAAGGATCTTCCGGCGATCCCGCTCTGGTACTCGAACGTGACCGGTGGTTACAGCGAGAACGTCGACAACGTGACGTTCGGCTGGAACTCGGTTCCGCTCTACTACGAGATCACGAAGGCCGGCGAGTAAGTCTGACGGCACTTCACCTGTGAGGCGGTGGCGATCTTCGTCACCGCCTCACAGGCTGTGTTCGGCTCGCTTTCTTTGCCCCTCAGAGAAGGGACAAGCGGATGCTCGGTTACATTCTGAGACGTCTTCTGCAGGTGATCCCGGTCTTCTTCGGAGCCACCCTGCTCATCTACTTCCTGGTGTTCGCCATGCCCGGCGACCCCATCCTCGCCCTCTTCGGCGACAAGACCCCGAACCCGGCTGTCATCGAGCAGCTCCGTGAGCAGTACCACCTGAACGACCCGTTCCTCGTCCAGTACTGGTACTACATCACGGGGGTGCTCCAGGGTGACCTCGGGACCACGTACTCCGGTCGCCCGGTGTCTGCGGTCCTGGCGGCGACCTTGCCCGTGACGGGACGCCTGGCCGTCATGGCCATTGGCATCGAGTTCGTGCTCGCCATCGTCATCGGCACGATCTCCGCTCTGCGGAAGGGCAAGTTCTTCGACAACGTCTCCCTCATGGTGGCACTCGTCGCGATCGCCATCCCGATCTTCGTGGTCGCCTTCCTGGCGCAGTACTTCCTCGCCATCCGACTCGGGTGGTTCAAGCCCACGGTCGGAGCGGACAACGACTGGGGCGGACTCTGGCTCCCTGCCCTCGTGCTCGGGTTCAGCCTCTACGCCGTGAGCATGCGGCTGATGCGGAGCTCCGTCATCGACACGCTCAACCAGGACTGGGTGCGCACCGCCTACGGCAAGGGGCTCTCGCGCAATCGCGTGCTCCCTGTCCACGTGCTGAGGAACTCCCTCATCCCCGTCATCACCAACTCTGCCACCAACTTCGGCGTCCTCCTCGTGGGGGCCACCGTCACGGAGGGCATCTTCAACGTGCCGGGTGTCGGCAACACCCTCTTCGAAGCGATCCGACGGGGGGAGGGCCCGACGGTCGTCTCGTTCGTCACGGTCTTCGTCATCCTGTACGTCCTGGTGAACCTGCTCATCGACCTGCTCTATGGTCTGCTCGACCCGAGGATTCGATATGTCTGATCCCACGACCCAGAAACACTACGTCGCGCCCGTCGAGACGGAGTCGATCAACATCGACGCCGTCAGGATCTCCGACAAGCCGAGCAACCTCTGGCGCGATGCGTGGCGCGACGTGCGCCGCCGCCCGCTCTTCTGGTTCTCGGTGGTCCTGGCGTTGGTCTTCCTCCTCATGGCCGTCTGGCCGACGCTGTTCACGTCGACCCCGCCGAACAGCGACTGCCAGCTCGCCAACAGCAACGGAGGCCCGACGGAGGGCCACCCGCTCGGATTCACGTTCCAAGGGTGCGACATCTACGCCCGGATCGTGTGGGGCTCGCAGACCTCGCTCGCGGTGGGCCTCATCGCCACCGTGATCTCCTCGATCCTCGGATTGGTCATGGGAGCCCTGGCAGGCTTCTACGGCGGCTGGCTGGACTCGGTCCTGTCCCGCGTCGGCGACATCTTCTTCGCGATCCCCTACATCCTCGCCGCCGTGGTCGTGATGACGGTGCTGAAGGACGCGCGCTCGGTCTGGACGCTTGCTCTCGCCATCGGCGGGTTCGCGTGGGCCTCGACGGCGCGAGTCGTCAGGGCGGAGATCCTCCGCGTGAGGCAGGCGGACTTCGTCATGGCCTCTCGGGCACTGGGGCAGTCGAAGTTCCGAGTGCTCCTGAGCCATGTCGTTCCGAACGCGATCGCACCACTGCTGGTCGTGTCGACGCTCGGCCTGGCGGCGGCGATCGTCGCGGAGTCGACGTTGTCGTTCCTCGGGGTCGGGCTCGGCAGCGAGGTCATGTCGTGGGGCAATGACATCGCCAGGGCACAGGCTTCGCTCCGCGTCGCTCCGATGTCCCTCATCTATCCGGCGCTCGCGCTCACCCTTGCGGTGCTCGCGTTCGTCACCCTGGGCGAGCTCATCCGAGACGCCCTCGACCCGAAGGCGAGGGCTCGCCGATGAGCGACCGCAACGCTGCACAGATGCCGCTGCTGAGCGTGCGCGACCTCACCGTCGCGTTCCGCACGCAGGACGGGATGCGCGAGGTCCTGCACGGGATCACGTTCGATGTGATGCCCGGTGAGACCGTGGCCATCGTCGGCGAGTCCGGCTCGGGCAAGTCGACCACGGCGACCGCCATCGTCGACCTGCTCCCGGGCACGGGAACGATCACGGGCGGGTCGATCACGCTGGAGGGTCGCCCGCTGACCGGGCTGAGCCGGCGCGACATGGAGGCGGTGCGGGGTCGAGACATCGGCTTCGTCCCGCAGGACCCGATGTCGAGCCTGAACCCCGTGTGGAGCATCGGCTTCCAGGTGAAGGAGGCCGTCCGCGCGAACGGCGTCGCCCAGGGGCGCGCCGCGGCGAAGGCGCGGACGATCGAGGTGCTGCAGCAGGCCGGGCTGGCGGATGCCGAGCGTCGCCTGCACCAGTATCCGCACCAGTTCTCCGGCGGTATGCGCCAGCGGGCACTGATCGGGATCGGTCTCGCGGCCGACCCGAAGCTCCTCATCGCCGACGAGCCGACCTCGGCTCTCGACGTGACGGTGCAACGGGTCATCCTCGACCACATGGCGTCGCTCACGCGCGACAAGGGCACCTCGGTGCTGCTGATCACGCACGACCTGGGACTCGCGGCCGAACGCGCCGAGAAGATCATCGTCATGAACGGCGGCAACATCGTCGAGGCGGGTCCCAGCCGGCAGATCCTGGAGAACCCGCAGCACCCGTATACGAAGCGACTGGTCGCGGCGGCGCCCAGCGTCGCCTCGCAGCGGATCCAGACGGTGGTGGAGGACCGGGGCATCGAGACGCTCGACGACCTTGCCGACATCCCGCCGACGGTCCGCGTGGCCGGCCTGACCAAGGATTACAAGATCCGGCAGGGCAACTTCCGCAGCGAGGCGTTCCGAGCGGTGGACGACGTGTCGTTCGAGATCCCGCGCGGAAAGACGCTGGCCCTCGTCGGCGAATCGGGCTCCGGGAAATCCACGGTCGCCAAGATGGTCCTCAAGCTGGAGGAGCCGACGAGCGGGACGATCGAGATCGACGGGCAGGACGTGTCCCACCTTTCGAACGCGCAGTCGTTCGGACTCCGTCGGCGCATGCAGCCGGTGTTCCAGGACCCCTACGGGTCGCTGGATCCGCTGCGGAACATCGGCAACACCATCGCGGAGCCGCTGCAGATCCACGGGGTCGGCGATCGGGCCTCGCATCGCGCTCGCGTGGAGGAGCTCCTGGAGCAGGTCGCCCTGCCGCAGGCGCTGGCCACGCGCTATCCGAACGAGCTCTCCGGCGGACAGCGTCAGCGTGTTGCGATCGCGCGTGCGCTGGCGCTCAAGCCCGACATCATCGTCCTCGACGAGGCGGTGTCAGCGCTTGACGTGCTCGTGCAGGACCAGATCCTGAAGCTCCTCGCCGACCTGCAGTCCGAGCTCGACCTCACCTACCTCTTCATCACGCACGACCTCGCGGTCGTCCGGGTCTCCAGCGACCTGGTCTGCGTCATGGAGAAGGGCAAGGTCGTCGAGCAGGGGACGGTCGACGAGATCTTCGCGAACCCGCAGGAGGAGTACACCGATCGTCTGCTGCAGGCGATCCCCGGTGCCTCGATCCCGCTCGGCGGCCTCTGAGGTGGCATCGCCCGGATACCCCGAGGACGCACGGACCTTCCGTGCGTCCTCGGGCACCGTCGTCTTCGTCCTCAGCATCCTGCTGGTGCTGTTCCTGCTCGGGGACACCGTCGTCAACGGCAGCATCGTGCAGGCGCTGCTCGTGGCGCCCTGGCTGCTGCTCGGGCTGTGGATCGTGTACGAGACGGCCTTCGTCTCCTTCGTCCGTGTGGATCAGGAGGGGGCCGTGGTGCAGAACCTGCTGCGTCGCACGACCTTCGGCTGGGCGCGTGTGCAGGACATCGACATGCGCTGGCAGCTCGAGTTCACGCTGGACGACGGCCGCACCCTGAGCTGCTGGGGCGGGCCGGCCAAGGCGCGTCCGCCTCGTCGCTCCCGCGAGGAGGACGCGGAGCCGAAGGTGCCGTCGGCGCTCCGGGTGCTCACCGGCATCCGCGATCTGTGGAGCGCGGCGCCCGCGACGGCGGATGCGCCGATCCGACGCAGCTGGGACGGCCCGGCCCTCATCGCCCTCGCCGTCATCGTGCTGTGGGCCGTCGCGGCGCTCGTCGTCGTCAACCTCGGCTGAGCGCGCCTCAGCCGGGAAGACCGAACAGGGCGGGCCAGGTGGCCGCGGCCCAGGGGTAGCCGACGAACGCCGCCGCGTCGATGAGGAAGTGCGCCACCAGGAACGGCAGCAGCCGACCGGTGCGGTGGTAGAGCCACCCGAAGAGCAGTCCCATCGCGAGGTTGCCGATGAAGGCACCGGGCCCCTGATAGAGGTGGTACGTCGCACGGAGCACCGACGTCGAGATGATGATCGTCCACGGCGACCACCCGAGCTCCCGCAGGCGGGCGAACAGGTATCCGAGCACGACGAACTCCTCCTGGAGCGATGCGCGTGCGGCGGCGAGCAGGAGGATCGGCACGGTCCACCAGTGCGCGTCCAGACCGGCGGGGTTCACGGCCACGAACAGGCCGAGCGCCCGGCCGCCGAGGTAGAGCGCCAGTCCCGGCACGCCGATCGCGAGGACGAGGAGCACGCCCCGGCCGACGTCGCCGCCCACGCGGGTGCCGTCGAGGCCGAGGCGCTCCAGGTGCGGGCGACGGCGCTGCCACAGCAGGAAGCACACGAGGAGCACCGGTACCAGGGCGAAGCCGATGGACAGCACCTGATAGATGAGGTCGAACACCTCCCGGTCGCTGCGGGAGGGGTTGAGGGTGGCGGTCTGATCCGCGAGGGGCGTGTCGTCGGTGAGCCGATAGGCGAGCTGCACGATCGCGTAGATCGCGGACTGTCCCAGACCCAGGGCGAGCACGATGGCGATCTCCCACCACAAGCGTGCTCGACCCTCACGCCGCTCGTCGCGCCGGGCGGGCGCGGTCGACGGCGTCTGCGGCACCGGGGGAGTCGGGTCGGGGAGGGTCACGGGACGATGGTACGACGAGCGTTCAGGAACCCGATCCGCGCGTACGTTATCCTGGAACGTCGGCTTCCCGGCGCAACCCCACACTCTTTGAGGACCCTTGTATGGCGCACGCCCTCCGTTCTGACCTCCGCAACGTCGCAATCGTCGCCCACGTCGACCACGGCAAGACCACGCTCGTCGACGCGATGCTCCGCCAGACGGGCTCCTTTGGCGAACACTCGCACGTGGAGGAGCGCGCGATGGACTCCAACGACCTGGAGCGCGAGAAGGGCATCACGATCCTCGCCAAGAACACGGCGATCACCTACAAGGGCAAGCACGCCGACGGCAAGGAGATCACGATCAACGTGATCGACACCCCCGGCCACGCCGACTTCGGCGGCGAGGTCGAGCGCGGCCTGTCGATGGTCGACGGCGTCGTGCTGCTCGTGGACGCCAGCGAGGGCCCGCTGCCGCAGACCCGCTTCGTGCTGCGCAAGGCGCTCGAGGCGAAGCTCCCCGTGATCCTCCTGGTCAACAAGACCGACCGTCCGGACGCCCGGATCGCCGAGGTCGAGGAGGAGGCGCACGACCTCCTGCTGGGGCTGGCCTCCGACCTCGTCGACGACGTGCCCGATCTCGACGTCGACGCGCTGCTCGACGTGCCCGTGGTCTACGCCTCCGGCCGCGCCGGCGCCGCGTCGCAGAACCGTCCCGCCGACGGCTCCCTGCCCGACAACGACGACCTCGAGCCGCTCTTCGAGGCCATCCTCGAGCACGTCCCGGCCCCGTCCTACGACGACGAGGCCCCGCTGCAGGCCTGGGTCACGAACCTCGACTCCAGCCCGTTCCTCGGTCGCCTCGCCCTGCTGCGCGTCTTCAACGGCACGCTCAAGAAGGGGCAGACGGTCGCCTGGGTCCGCTCCGACGGCTCGACCAGCAACGCCCGGATCACCGAGCTGCTGAAGACCCGCGCCCTGGAGCGCTACCCGGCGGACTCCGCCGGCCCCGGCGACATCGTCGCCATCGCCGGCTTCGAGGACATCACGATCGGCGAGACGATCGCCGACCCCGAGGACATCCGTCCGCTGCCGGCCATCACGGTCGACGACCCCGCGATCTCCATGACGATCGGCACCAACACCTCGCCGCTCATGGGCAAGGTCAAGGGGCACAAGCTCACCGCACGCATGGTGAAGGACCGCCTCGACCGCGAGCTCATCGGCAACGTGTCGCTCAAGGTCGTCGACATCGGGCGTCCCGACGCCTGGGAGGTGCAGGGCCGCGGTGAGCTGGCCCTCGCGATCCTCGTCGAGAACATGCGCCGCGAGGGCTTCGAGCTCACGGTCGGCAAGCCGCAGGTGGTCACCAAGAAGATCGACGGCAAGGTCTACGAGCCGTTCGAGCACCTGACCATCGACACGCCGGAGGAGCACCTCGGCGCGATCACGCAGCTCCTCGCGAACCGCAAGGGCCGCATGGAGAACATGACCAACCACGGCACCGGCTGGGTGCGCATGGAGTTCGTCGTGCCCTCGCGTGGTCTCATCGGCTTCCGCAGCGAGTTCCTCACGACCACCCGTGGCACCGGTATCGCCAACGCGATCTCGCACGGCTACGAGCCGTGGGCGGGGCAGATCACCACGCGCCAGAACGGCTCGATCGTGGCGGACCGGTCGGGCGTCGTCACGCCCTTCGCGATGATCGCGCTCCAGGAGCGCATGTCGTTCTTCGTGCAGCCGACCGAAGAGGTCTACGAGGGCATGGTCATCGGCGAGAACTCGCGCGCCGACGACATGGACGTCAACATCACCAAGGAGAAGAAGCTCACCAACATGCGCTCCTCCACGGCCGACAACTTCGAGTCGATGACGCCGCCGCGCATCCTCACGCTGGAGGAGAGCCTGGAGTTCGCGCGCGACGACGAATGCGTCGAGGTGACTCCGGAGAAGGTCCGCATCCGCAAGGTGATCCTGGACCAGACCGTCCGCGGTCGTGAGGCCTCGCGCCTCAAGCGTCAGGACGCGAACGCCTGATCGCACCGCACTCCTTTCGAGAGGGCCCCACGCCGCCGCCCGGCCGCGTGGGGCCCTCTCTCATGAAAATCCCAGGTGAGGGCTAGTTTTCGTTCAGGTTGATGACGCAGACTCGTTGACTTGCGCCCGGGGCGAACTCCCGATGAGTCCCCGATATGGGCGTACGACGACCCGAAAGTCAAAGCCTTGCTTCAGAAGACCCGTGCGCTTCGGCGCGCCTCCGACGCGGCAGCCGCTCGCGCCACCGTCACCCGTACACCCCTGATCGCCCTCGGCGCCGCCACGGCCGCGCTCGTCGGCATCACCCTCAGCGTGGGCCTCGCCTCCGCCCCGGCGGCCGGAGCGGAGCGCTCCGACGCCACCTCCGCCGTCACGAGCCACGACCTCGGCACCGAGCCCCTCACCCGCATCGCCGATAAGGCCGTCATGACGGTCTCGAACGCGACCGATGCGGTCGACGCGGCGAAGAGCCTGACCGCGGAGGTCGCCGAGTCGGGCCTCGACGTGGGCGCGGCGGCGTCCGTGGACACCACCGCTCTCGAGGACGACCTGGAGACCCTCGCCGATCGATCCACCCTCCCGCTGGTCCTCATCACGGTGACGACCGCGCAGGCCGAGGCGGAGACCGACAAGGTCGTGACCGCCACGGCAGAGCTCCAGCAGGCATACACCGCCGCGCAGGAGAAGAAGGCGGCAGAGGACGCCGCGCGCGCCGCCGAGGAGAAGGCGGCGGCCGCAGCGGCCGCGCTCGCCTCCGCGAACACGCCGGACGGGGCGCGGGCCACCGCACAGCAGATGATGGCCGACCGCTACGGCTGGGGCGGCGACCAGTTCTCCTGCCTGAACTCGCTGTGGAACAAGGAGTCCGGCTGGAACTACCAGGCGTACAACAACGACGGGGGAGCGACCGGCATCCCGCAGGCGCTGCCCGGCAGCAAGATGGCCACGGCGGGTGCCGACTGGCAGACGAACGCCGCCACCCAGATCGCCTGGGGCCTGAAGTACATCGCCGACGCCTACGGCACCCCGTGCAGCGCCTGGGGACACTCCCAGGCCATGAACTGGTACTGAGCCGCAGAGCGGGCCCCTCGCGAACGATTGCCCCTAGCCGTCACCCGACACGGACGCTACCGTGACAGGGAGACGGCTGGGGGCGTCGTGATTTCCGAGGAGGAATGGTGCTCGACCCCACCGTCTGGCTCGACGTCCCGCAGGAGGTCTCCACGGGCACGCTTCCCGGGTGGGAGCGGGTGGACGAGCTCGTCCGCGAGGCCCACGCCCGGTACGCGGACGAGGTGTCCGGGGAGGTGGCGGACTACATCCCCGTCCTCGCCGCGGTCGATCCGGAGCTGTTCGGGCTCGCGGTGATCGAGGTGGGCGGCGGCATCCACGACGCCGGAGACGCCCTGCACGCGTTCTCCATCCAGTCGATCTCCAAGATGTTCGTCTATGCGCTGGCGATCCAGGAGCACGGACACGAGCGGGTCCGCGAGATCGTGGGCGTGAACAACACCGGCCTCGCCTTCAACTCGGTGGTGGCGCTGGAGCTCAACGACGGACACCCGCGCAACCCGATGGTCAACGCCGGGGCGATCGCGACCACGGCGCTGATGCCCGGCGCCACGGCGGTGGAGCAATGGGAGCGTGTCCGTGAGGGGTTGTCCGCCTTCGCCGGACGACCGCTGAGCCTGGACGGCGAGGTGTACGCCTCCGAGGCGGGGTCGAACGAGCGCAATCGCGCGCTGGGCTGGTTGCTGCGCAGCTACGGACGACTGACCGGCGACCCGGACGAGATCGTCGACGTCTACACCCGTCAGTGCGCGCTCTCCGTGACCGCGCACGACCTCGCCGTCATGGGCGCCACACTCGCCGACGGCGGGGTCAACCCCGTGACAGGGGAGCGGGTGGTGTCCGCGGACGTCTGCCGTGACACGCTCGCCGTCGTCGCGGCGAGCGGATTGTACGAGCGGTCGGGGGACTGGCTGTTCGAGATCGGCCTGCCGGCGAAGTCGGGGGTCTCGGGCGGCCTCGTCGCCGTCTCCCCGGGCAAGGGCGCCGTCGCCGGGTTCTCGCCGCGGCTGGACGAGGCGGGCAACTCGATCCGGTCGCAGATGGCGATCGGTCACCTGTCGCGGTCGCTGGGGCTGAACCTCTTCGCCTCCGCGCCCGCCCGCGAGCATGCCGGTGAGGCGGGTGCCTCGCCGTCGGAAGGAGAGCGCCCATGACCCGCACCGCCCCCGCCCCCGTGAAGACGTCCTGGCTGCCGATGGTCAGCCTGTTCCTCGCACAGGTGCTCATGTCGTTCAACGTCGCGGCGCTGCCGATCTCGCTCGGCGGCATGGTGAGCGACTTCGGCGTCCCGCCCACCGTCGCGAGCACGACGATCGTGATGTACGGCCTCGCCGTCGCGGCGCTCGTGATGACCGGGGCCAAGCTCGGGCAGCGCGTCGGCTGGGTGCTGATCTTCCGCGTGGTCGTCGCCCTCTTCGCCGGATCGGCGGTGATGATGCTCCTCGCCCCCACCGTCTGGTGGGCCATCGCCGGGCAGGCCGTGGCGGGAGCGGCCGCCGCCATCATCGTCCCCTCGATCGTGGCCCTGATCGCCGAGAACTACCGGGGCCCGCAGCAGGCCACGGCGATCGGAGCGATCGGCTCGGCGCGCGCGATCTCCGGTGTCAGCGCCTTCCTCATCGGAGGGACGCTCGGGACGCTCGTCGGGTGGCGTCCGCTCTTCGTGATCGTGCTGGCGATCGCCGTCGCGGTCTTCGCCCTGAGCTTCACGCTGCGCGGCGACCGCGGCGATGCGGCGATCCGCATCGATCTCGTCGCGGCCCTCCTCATCGGCGCGGCGATCGTGCTGCTCACCCTCGGGTTCAACAACCTCAACAGCTGGGGAGCGCTCGCGGCGGCGCCCTCCGCACCGTTCTCCGTCCTCGGGCTCTCGCCGGCACCGATCTTCATCGTGCTGGGGATCATCCTGGGCCAGGGTTTCTTCCTGTGGACCCGGCGGCGGATGGCCGAGGGGAAGGTGCCGCTCATCGACCTGAGCGTGCTGGGGTCGTCCAGGGAGCGCGCCGCGGTGTACGCCATGTTCATCGTCGTGGCGCTGGAAGCCTGCGTGAACTTCACGGTGCCGCTGTACATCCAGATCGTCCAGGGGCGGACGCCGTTCGACACCGCCCTCGCGATGATGCCGTTCAACCTCACGGTGTTCGTGACGGCGACGCTCGTCGTCCGGTTCTACACGCGCTACCCGCCGCGGACGATCGGCGTCTTCGGATTCATCCTCACCACGGCGGCGCTGGTCTGGCTCTCGGTCGTCGTGACCAACAACTGGGAGACGGTGCCGACCATCGCCGGACTCATCGTGTTCGGCATCGGCCAGGGAGCCCTCGTCACGCTGGTGTTCAACGTGCTCGTGACGGCGGCACCGCCGGAGCTCGCCGGCGACGTCGGGTCGCTGCGGGGCACCACCCAGAACCTCGCCTCCGCCGTCGGCACGGCGCTCGCCGGGGCGCTGCTGGTCTCGCTGCTCGCGCTCAACGTGGGCCGTGCGGTCGTGGAGCATCCGGAACTGCCGCCGTCGCTGGTGTCGCAGGTCGACCTGAACGAGGTGAACTTCGTCAGCAACGACGATCTGCGCGCGGTGCTGGAGACCACGGACGCGACGCCGGAGCAGGTCGACGCCGCGGTCGCCGTCAACGAGGAGTCGCGGCTGCGCACGCTCAAGTTGGGCCTGCTCATCCTCGCCGCGGTGAGCGCGCTCGCGATCCTGCCCGCGTCGCGCCTGCCGAACTACCGTCCGCACGAGATCCCCGACCCGTCGCCGACAGGGCCGGGGGAGTGATGCTCAGCGCAGCTCGGAGATGAGCACGGCGCTCGTACCGGGGAGGATCGCCTCGAAGACGTGGGCCGCGTCGCCGGCATACGTCAGATAGTCGCCGGGGTTCAGCACCACGGCATCCTCCGGCGGGCCGACCCGCGCCTGCCCGGCGATGAGGATCACATGCTCGATCGTGCCCGCGTGGTGGGGATCGGACCGGCGGGGATCCCCGGGCTCCGCCTGGATGAGGTACACGTCCCGTCGCGCACCAGGAGGGCTCGCCGAGAGGAGGGTGGCGCTGTAGGCGGCGGCGGAGGAGGGCACTCCGGCGAGGGCGTCGGCGCGGATGAGGGTGGGGGCGTTGGCCTGCTGGTCGACGAGCACCGCGAACGGGACGCCGAGCGCGACGCCCAGCGCCCACAGCGTCTCCACGCTGGGATTGCCGGCGCCGCTCTCGAGCTGGGAGACGGTGGCCTTGGAGATGCCGGCCCGGCGGGCGAGCTCGGAGACGGACAGGTTCGCCGCCTCGCGCTCGCGGCGGAGCGTGCGGGCGATTCGCGTGCGGAGATCCTCCATGCGTTCATCATGGCAAACGATCGTTCGCTTGACTATGCAGAGCCCCATGTTCAGAATGATGATCGTGTGTTCAGTGAAGCGAACGGGTGGCGGTCGATGACCGCTGAACGTGAGGTGTGGCGCGAGGCCCTCGGCGTCGTGCTCGCCACGAGCGCCTATGGCATCTCCTTCGGTGCGCTCGCCGTGGCCGCGGGTCTCGACGTGTGGCAGGCGTGCGTGCTCAGCCTCCTCATGTTCACCGGCGGATCCCAGTTCGCCTTCGTGGGCGTCTTCGCCGCCGGCGGCCTGGCCGCGCTGCCGTCGGCGATCGCGTCGGCCGCCCTCCTCGGCGTGCGCAACGTCGCCTACGGCATGCGCATGTCGCCGGTCGTGGGCGGGGGGCCGGCGCGACGGGCCGTCGCCGCGCACTTCACCATCGACGAGTCCACCGCGGTGGCGATCGCGCAGGACGATCCACGCCTGCGCCGGGTGGGCTTCTGGGTCACGGGGGTCGGCATCTTCCTCGGCTGGAACCTCACCACCCTCATCGGCGCGCTGGTCGGCGATGTGCTCGGCGACCCGAAAGCCTGGGGGCTGGATGCCGCGGCGGCCGCGGCGTTCCTCGCCCTGCTGTGGCCGCGACTGCGCCGGCGGCAGGCGGTCGCCGTCGGCATCGCGGCGGCCGTGATCGCGGCCGCCCTCACCCCGTTCCTCCTGCCGGGACTCCCCGTGCTCGTCGCCGCCCTCGTCGCGATCGTCGTCGGGTGGTTCAACTGGCTGGAGACACCGCGAGCCGCAGAGGTCGGCGACGGGGAGGCCGGCGCATGAGTCTCTGGAGCGCCATCCTCCTCGCCGCCCTGATCTGCCTCGCGCTGAAGGCCGTGGGCTACCTCGTGCCGCCGAAGGTGCTCGAGGCGCCCCGGCCCGCCCGCATCTCGGACCTCCTCACCGTCGCGCTGCTCGCCGCCCTCGTCGCGGTGCAGTCCCTCGGGGATGGGCAGGCCATCACCGTCGACGCGCGTGTCCCCGCCCTGCTCGTCGCAGCGGGACTCCTCTGGCTGCGGCAGTCGTTCCTCGTGGTGGTGGCCGCCGCCGCCCTCGTCGCCGCGCTGCTGCGGCTGTTCGGTCTCGCCGCCTGACACGTCGTTCCGCCGGACAGCGCCCGGGTAGGATCGGGGGGTGCGCGGGAAGTGGTTGTCGAGGGTGCTGTCCTGGGTGGCTGCTGCCCTGGTGGGTGGGGTCTACGGCGTGGCCGGGACCATCGCACACAGCGTCATGTGGGGGCCGATCCCGATCGGCCTCATCGTCGCCGCCATCGCCTGCGCCGCGATCCTCATCGCCGTCCGTGCGCTCACCCACGACCGGGGAGCGGCCGTTGCCGCCGGTCTGGGGATGCTGGGCATGATCGTGCTCATCTCGGGCGTCGGCCCCGGCGGCTCCGTCGTCGTGCAGGACACCCTCGCCGGGCGCATCTGGACGTATCTCGCCGCCGGCATCGTGCTGCTGGTCATCGCGTGGCCGTCGTTCTCCCGGCAGCCGGTCCGCCCCGCCACGCCGTCCTCGGAGGAACCCGAGGTCCGCGGGTCGTAGACTGAGGGGGTGACGTATGTGATCGCCCTCCCGTGCGTCGATGTCAAGGATCGCGCCTGCATCGACGAGTGCCCCGTTGACTGCATCTACGAGGGCGAACGGTCGCTCTACATCCACCCCGACGAGTGCGTGGATTGCGGAGCGTGCGAGCCGGTGTGCCCGGTCGAGGCGATCTACTACGAGGACGATCTGCCGGACGAGTGGCAGGACTACTACAAGGCCAACGTCGAGTTCTTCGACGAGATCGGCTCGCCCGGCGGCGCCGCC
>NZ_SSDN01000041.1:0-22571 GCF_004794355.1 Microbacterium sp. K36
GGTCGAGCACCCACTCGTTGACCGTGAGCTCGGCCCCGCGGAACTGCTCCGTGATCGTTCCCCGCCTCGCTGTGGCCGTGGCCCGGCGCCGACGGGACGACCTGGCTGGCGGTGGCCGTCGGGGCTCTCGCGCTGAGCGCCCTCGGCGCGGGGCTCTGGCGGCGGCGACGCAGCTGAGTCCCTCTGCTGCACACGAGAGGCCCGGGGTTCGCCCCGGGCCTCTTCTGCACGCGGCGGGGAGTTTGCCGGTTCTCCACGGGTCGCGGTTCCGGGGCCGGACAGCGTGCCTCCGGTCCCCGATGCTCGCGGGGTAGCCACGAAAGGAGCCGCACATGCCGAACGTACTCATCCGCGATCTCGACCCCGGCGTGTATTCCGTGCTCACCGCGCGAGCGCAGGAGCGGGGACAGTCGCTGCAGCAGTACCTCTCGGCGGAGCTCGCCCGCATCGCCGCCCGCCCGACGCTGTCGGAGTTCCTGAGTGAACGAGAGCAGGAGCCGGAGGTGGCCGCGCTCACCCCGGAGCGCATTGTGGCCGCCGTGAACGAGGGGCGCGCCGGGCGGTGATCGTCGTCTGTGCGCGGTCCGAGGTGCCTAGCCCTTGACGGCGCCGGCGGCGAGACCCGAGCGCCAGTACTTCTGCAGCGTGAAGAACAGGGCGATGAGCGGGATCACGCCGAGCAGCGCCCCGAGCATGACGGCGCCCTTGTCGGGGGAGAAGTAGCTCATCATGCCGTAGAGGCCGAGCGTGACCGGCTTGAGGTCGGGGCTGGAGATCATCATGAGCGGGAGGAGGAAGTTGTTCCACGTGGCCACGAAGATGAACAGGAAGATCGTCACCATCGCGGGGCCGAGCAGCCGCAGCACGATCGTGAAGAAGATTCGGGCCTCACCGGCGCCGTCGATGCGGGCGGCCTCCAGCAGCTCGGTCGGCACCGACGACTGTGCGTAGACCATGCCGAGGAAGACGCCGAACGGCGAGACCGCCGAGGGGATGATGATCGCCCACACCGTGTTCGTGAGGCCGAGCGCCTGGAACTCGATGTACAGCGGCACCGTGAGCAGGGCGACAGGCAGGAGGAGCCCCGCCATGATGATGCCGACCGCGAGCTTCTTCCCGGGGAAGGCGAACTTGGCGATCGCGTAGCCGGCCATCACGGCGAACAGCGTGCCGATGACCCCGGCGCTGAGCGAGTAGAACAGGGAGTTGCCGACCCAGCGCCAGAACAGCCCCTGTGTCCAGCCCATGAGGCTGTCGTAGTTGGCGGCGAGGTTCGGCTCGGCGAACCAGAAGCCGAACGTCGACGTGAGGTCGGTGTTGTTCTTCGTCGAGGCCACGACGAGCCAGAACACCGGCACGAGGAAGTACAAGGTGGCGACGACGAGGGCGATGATGCCGAACGTGCGCGCGGCGGGGCCGGGGGCGATCGACGGGGGAGGGGCGTCCGCCGCCTGCGGTCTGCGAGAGCGCCGCTTCGTCGGCGGAGCCACGGTGACGAGTCGTGTGGTGGTCATGCGTCGCCCTTCCGCCGCTGGAGCAGTGCGTACACGATCGCGAGCACGCCCGCGATGCCGGCCATGAGCAGCGAGTACGCCGACGCCGGACCGCTGCCCGACGGCGACAGCTCGCCCATCATCGTGTTGTAGGTGAGCATCATCGGCGTGAAGTCCTTGCCCATCCAGGAGTTCGCGGCCTCCAGGATGACCGGTTCGTTGAACAGCTGGATCGTGCCGATGATCGACAGCAGCACGGCCAGCAGCGCGGCGCCGCGCACGAGCGGCACCTTGATGCGGGTCGCGATCTGGAATCCGGTCGCGCCGTCCAGGCGGGCGGCCTCGTAGAGGTCGCGCGGGATGGCCTGCAGGGCGCTGAGGAAGATGAGCATGTTGTAGCCCGTGTAGGTCCACGTCGTCATGTTCGCCATCGAGACGAGGATCGTCTGCGGCGACATGAGGTCGGTCCCCTCCGGCAGATACGGCAGGAAGGGCGACACCTCGGGCGTGTAGAGGTAGAGCCACATCATCGCCGCGATGATGCCGGGGACCGCGTACGGGAGGAAGAAGGCGAGGCGGAACAGGGCGGGGCGGCGCACGATGAACGAGTCCAGCAGCAGGGCCAGGGCGAGCGCCGCGATGATCATCACCGGGATCTGGAACGCCGCGTAGAGCACGACCCGTCCCATGCCGGCCCAGAAGGCGCCGTCCGTCGCCGCCGCGGCGAAGTTGTCGAGGCCGACGAAGGTGTCGACGAGCTCGCCGCCGCCGTACAGACCGCCGCCGGCGGGCACCTGGGCGAAGAACGACGACCGGACCGACACGATGATCGGGATGAGGAAGACGACGGCGAACAGCAGCGCGAACGGCGCCATGAACAGCCACCCGGTCAGCCCCTCCCGTCGGATCCGCGATCGCCTGGTCGACGGGGCGGCGGCGCGGCGCGCGGGAGGGAGCGGCACCGCTGCCCTCGTCTCGGTCACTGTGGCCATGATGTGCCTCTCGCTCTCACGACGACGGCGGAGTGCACGATCGCCCGTGCACTCCGCCGTCGTTCATCCGATGATGCCGTCCGGTCCGGTCATTCCGCGACCGGGAGGCCGAGGTCCTTGAGCGACGCGACGGCCGTGTCCTGCGCCGTCGTGAAGATGTCGGCGACCGTGGCGGTGCCGGCGGCGGCCGCGGCGGCCGTCTCGTTCATGTTCGCCAGGGTCGAGAAGCCGGGGGCGTAGGGGAAGTCGGGGTTGAGGTTCTCGGTGGCGGTGCCGAGCTCGGCCAGCACATCCTGACCGCCGAACTGACGCAGCATCTTCTCGGGCGTCTCCACCTCGCCCTTCGCGGCGACGACGAGGCCCTGGGAGGCGAGGTCGTCGACCTGCGTGTTGAACCAGTCGTTGAACTCCATGGCGGCCGC
Source organism: Microbacterium sp. K36 (assembly GCF_004794355.1). Lineage (NCBI taxonomy): Bacteria > Bacillati > Actinomycetota > Actinomycetes > Micrococcales > Microbacteriaceae > Microbacterium > Microbacterium sp. K36. The sequence goes on from NZ_SSDN01000041.1 coordinate 2,908, forward strand.
GGGGTTCTCGCAGCCCTTCATGACCGAGACGCCGGAGCCGCCGTCGGGGCCGGTCATCGCCCCGGCGCCGAAGTCGGGGAGCTGGGCGACGCGCCACTGCCCCTCGGCCGGGGTGCCGTCCAGAGAGTCGAGGAGGAAGCCGGCCTCCCAGGCCGCGCCGACGTGGCCGATGAGGCTGCCGTCGTTCAGCGCCGCCGTGAAGCCCTCGCCCCAGCGCTCGGTCGCGAGCGTCTGCTTGCCGTCGAGCAGACCCTGCCAGAAGGCGGCGACCCGCTCGGAGCCGGCGCCCTCGGCGTCCACCTTCCACTCCTCGCCCTCGGTGGAGAACCAGGTGTCTCCGGCGGCGGCCGCCTGTCCGGAGAGCCAGTTCTGCGCCTCGTCCGGAGTGAAGGCGGTGACGAACTTGCCGGCGGCGGCGGCCGTGGCGGAGGCGGCGGTCAGCTCGTCGAGCGTGGTCGGGGCGTCGAGGCCGAGCGCCTCGAACTCCGCGGTGTTGTAGAAGTAGACGAGGGGTCCGGTGTCCTGGGGGAGGCCCACGATGGCGTCGCCGACCCGCATGCCGCTGAACGCTCCGGCCGAGTAGTGGTCCTCGTACTTCTCGGCCTCCGCGGCGACGTCCTCCAGGAGACCCTTCACGTAGAGCTGCGGCACCTCGGAGTATCCGGTCTGCGCGAGGCACGGACCGTTCCCGGCCTTGATGTCGGTCTCGAGCTTGAGGATCATGTCGCTGGCCTTGCCGTCGAACTTCGTGGCCTTGACCTGGATGTCGGGGTGCTCCTCGTTCCAGCGGTCGACGATCTCCGCGACCGTGGTCATGCCCTCGCCGTCAGGGAGGCGGTGCATGTATTCGATGGTGACGGGCTCTCCGCCGGCGTCGCCGCCCCCGGATGCAGCCGGGGCGCAGGCCGCGAGTCCGAACGCCGACACCGCGCCGAGGGCGACGACCGCGGCGACGCGGGGGGTGCGTGAGGTGGGTGCCATGCTGTTCTCCTCTTTGAGGTCATGTTCCTGCGGATCGCCCGAAGCGGGGACGCGGCGAGGGTGCGCCGTCGATCACATGCACATCAAATCAGAAAATGTTTGCGCTCACAAGACGTCGATCAGCGGTCTGGCGACACATTCGCTTGGGCCGACGGGAGCGCTGACATCGCGTGGAGCCGAGCTCCGGTGGCAGGCGCACGCTCGACGGCCGGCGCCCTCGTTCCCGGGTCGCCGCCCGGGAACGACGAAACACCCGCACGCGCCGTGCGGGTGTTTCGAACCGAGGGGCTACGCCTTCTCTAGTTCGTCTTCGTCTTCGTCCGCGTACTCGTCGGCCCACTTGTCGACGTAGGCGTCTTCGTCGGAGTCGCTCGAATGCGCGAGCTCGCGCTCCAGCGCCGAGTAGTTCACCGACGGACTGTACGCCTTGAGTTCGCGGGCGATCTTGGTGTGCTTCGCCTTCTGACGGCCACGGCCCATGCCTGAGACCCCCTCACGAGTTAAGCTGCGGGCAGACGGGCGCCCGAGTCATTCACGACACCGGCTCGAGGCCGGTAAGAGTAGCATTCAGGATAGCACGCGGGGAACAGACCCTGGCCGCGGCCAGGCCGGCGAAGGGAGCGATCTCCATGACCGACAGCACCTCCACTCCGTCCGACGAGGCCACGCAGAACGCCGCTCTGCAGAAGGCCGTGATCGTCGGGATGCAGCTCGACCAGGACCCGCACGTTCTCGATGAGGCCGTCCGTTTCGCCCGGCTGCTGAACGCCCCGCTCGTGGTCGCCCACGTCGACATCACGCGCTTCGTCACCTATGAGGATCCGGACGGCTACGTGCACTCCGCTCCCATCGACATCAACTTCGACGCGGGGGCTGCCGAGTTCGAGGCCGTCGAGGCGGCCGCGGCCACCATGCTCGACGGGAAGGGCGTCACCTGGACGGCGCGGCAGCTCGTCGGCGACCCGGCGCTGGCCATCAAGCAGCTCGCGAACAAGCTCGACGCACAGCTCATCGTCGTCGGCACCCGCAAACGCGGCATCGGGGAGTCGATCCGGGAGTTCTTCACCGGCTCCGTGGCCGCCCGTCTGGCGCATCGTCAGCATCGCTCCGTGCTCGTCGTCCCCCTGGGGGAGTCCGTGCCGGACGAGCAGAAGGAGATCTGGCCGGAGTGATCCGTACATGACGAGGCCCCGCCGACGGATGTCGACGGGGCCTCGTGCGGTCACCCCAGGCTCAGGAGTCCGGTCGGCTCAGCGCCACCGTCACATCGCGGGCGGCCTGATCCAGCGCATTCTCGAGATCGGTGACCACGGACGCCGGGAGGACGCCGCCCTGGGCGACGTGGGTGCGCAGGTCGGTGCGGACGCGGGCGCGGAAGGCGTTCACGACGGCATCGGCCCGGTGGAGCTCCTCGCGGCTGGTCAGCCGTGCATCCTCGTTCGGGGTCCGAGGGCGCGACTTCGCCGCTGCCCTGTCGTCCTTCGTCGCCGTCGCGAGGTCGGCACGAAGGCTCTTCATCGCCTCCTGCACGCTCTGACGCACCTCGTTCGCGATGAGGCGGACGGTGTCCGTGATGCCCGCCTCGATGTCGGCGAGGTCGCTCTCGCGGGAGGCGAGTTCAGCGCGCCCGGCCTCGGTGATCGCGTAGATCGTCGTGCGTCCGTCGACGGTCTTGGTGACCAGCCCCTCCTCCTCGAGCTTCGCGAGGCGCGGGTAGATCGTGCCGGCGCTCGGCGTATACGTCCCGCCGGTGCGGTCCGTGAGGGACTGGATGATGCCGTAGCCGTGCTGCGGGGACTCCGCGAGCAGCGACAGCAGGTACAGGCGCAGGTCGCCGTGGGAGAAGACCGCGGGACTCATGCTTCCCACTCCGGGTCGTTCTCGATCGTCTGCGGAGCGCGGCGGAGGACCGTGACCCCTCCGGAGACGGAGTTGGCGCGGAGGTCGACGAAGCGTCCCGCGAGCTCCCCGGTGGTGCCGTTGTAGGTGCTCGGTCCGGACGAGCTGCGCTCGACGCCGTCGATGAGCAGGCGGCCGCTGAGCGAACGGATGACGTAGTTCGCCGCGAGGGACTCGTCGAGCCGCACCGTGGTGCCGCCGGAGACCGAGTTCACGGTGATCGTGTTGACGTCGCCCGCTGCGTCCACCAGCGTCGCGCCGGAGACGATGTCGACCGTGGCCTTGCGGATGGCACCCGTGACGGCCACGTCGCCGGAGACGCTGTTGGCGCTGAGCGAGCCGGTGAGGTTGCGGATCTGCACGTCGCCGGAGACCGAGTTCACGCTGAGGTCGCCGATGAGGGTGTCGACGATGATGTCGCCGGACACCGTGTTGAGACGCGTGTCGTTGCGGATGCCCGACACGAGGGCGCCGGCGCTCACGACGCCGAGGGTCAGGGCGATGCTGCGCGGGACGGCCACGCTCACCTCGGCGCGCGGACCACCGGAGCCGAAGTTCCGGAACACCTCGAGGAAGTTGTCCCAGCCGAGCTGCGGGTGGTCGATCTCGACCTCGCCGTCGCGGGACTCGATCCGGAGGTCCTTGGTGGTGACGCCGTGCACCTCGATCCGGATGCCTGGTTCGTCGTGGGCGATGACGTCGACCTGTCCGCCGACGAGGCCCACCTTGAGCCGGGTCGCGGAGGCGATGTCGATGACGCGTTCCTCGCCGGGGGCGATGAGCCACTTCTCGGTCATGTCTGCTTCTCCTGTGTCGAGGGATTCACGATATATCGTGTTGCCGTCACGATAACACGATATATCTCGATCCCGTCACCCCCTTTCCTTCGAATCGCCTGATTGGTCCCATCTCGGCCGGAAATAGGGCCAATCAAGCGATTCGAATGGGGTTGACCTTGACGTAACGGCAACTTCTACGGTGGAGGGGAACGACACGGAAGGGCGGGCAGATGAGTGAGCGGGACTGGTCGATCCAGGAGATCGCGCGACTGGCGGGGACGACGAGCCGCACGCTGCGGCACTACGACGACATCGGGCTGCTGCCGCCGTCGCGGATCGCCGCCAACGGGTACCGGCACTATGACGCGGCGGCGCTCGTGCGGTTGCAGCGGATCCTCCTGCTGAGGGAGCTCGGTCTCGGACTCCCGCAGATCGGTGAGGTGCTGGGCCCTTCGACAGGCTCAGGGACCCAGGTGGGTGGCTGAGCCTGTCGAAGTCCCGGCTGTGGGTGGCTGAGCCTGTCGAAGTCCTACTCGGCGGGCTTCAGCTTCGTGAGGATCTGCACGATGTTCGGCTGCGTCGGGTCGGCGGACGCGTAGGTGTCGTCCTCCGACGGCCAGCCGACGTAGTTGCGCGTGTTGAACTCACCCAGCAGCGGGTGGGCGCCCAGCGGGATGGCCGGCACCTGCTCGGAGAAGATCGTCTGCAGCGTGTCGATGGCGGTGGTGCGCTCCTCGTCGGATGAGGCGTTGGCGTAGGTGTTCAGCGCGGCGGTCGCCTCCGGGTCGTCGAAGCGGCCGAAGTTGAAGCCGGCCTTGCCCTCGGGCGAGATCCAGCGCGGGTCCATGGTCGACGTGTACAGGCCGTACGCCGTGCCGCTGTCCTCCAGCCAGTGGATGATCGCAGAGAACGTGCCGTTGTCGCGGGGGTCGGCCCAGCCACCCCAGTCGGGCATGTCGATCTTGACCTCGGCGCCGATGCTGTCCTTCACGTCCTCGGCGATGAGCTCCTGCGCGGTGTTCCAGTCGCTCCAGCCCGACGGGACGGAGAGCGTGAACGAGACGGGCGTGCCGTCGGGGTCGATCAGGGCGTCGTCCTTCCAGGTGTACCCGGCGGTCTCCAGCAGGTCACGTGCCTTCTCGGCGTCGACCTTGTAGTCCACGCCCTGGAACTCGGGCTGGATCTCGTCCTCGAGGATCGACGACAGGCCCGTGACCGACCAGACGGCCTCGCTGGCGCCCTCGCGCGCGATGTCGACGTAGGCGTCGCGGTCGATCACCCAGGCGAGCGCCTGACGGAAGGCGGGGTCGTCGAACGGCTTCTGCTGCAGGTTCATGAACAGCGTGGCGGAGCCGGTGGTCGGCGAGGCGAGGAACTTGTTGTGCTCCGGATCTGCCGAGAGGAACTGCTCCTCGATCTGCGGGATGAACGCCTGCGCCCAGTCGGCGTCGCCGTTCGCGAGGGCCGTGGTGAGGGCGGTGTTGTCACCGTACGAGACGTAGTGCAGCTCGGGCACGGCGAGGTCGCCGCCCCAGTAGTCGTCGCGCGCGTCCAGCGTGACCGATTCGGTCGACCAGTTCGCCATCGCGTAGGGGCCGGTGCCGACGAGGTCGTCGCCGGTGACGGGATCGGTCGCCGGGTCCTCGAACTTCTCCCAGATGTGCTTGGGGACGATCGGCACGTGCAGCACGCGTGCCTGGTTGACGTACTTGGAGTCGCCGAAGCTCAGCACGACCTTGTCGCCGTCGACCTCGGCACCCTCGTACTTGAGGCCGGCGGTGTCGAGGGCGGGGATCGAGGCGGTCTCGAACGAGAAGACGATGTCGTCGGCCGTGAACGGCTCGCCGTCGCTCCAGGTGACGTCCGCGCGCGGGACGACCGTGAGCTGCGTGTAGTCGTCGTTCCATTCGAGGCTCTCGGCGAGCCATGGCGTGGTACCGCGGTCTCCCGTCTGGTTCACCAGGGCCAGGGTCTCGAACACGACCTTGGCGTAGCCGTACTTCGACGCCGCTGAGTCGCCGACGAACGGGTTGTTCGACTCGGTGGTGATCGCGCCGTCCGGCTTGGCGATGGTGAGGGATGCGGATCCGGCGCCGTCGCCGTCGCCGGATCCACCGCCTGCCGAGCATCCGGCGAGCGCCGAGACGCCGAGGACGGCGACGGCGCTGGCGGCGATCAGGGTTTTCGTGAGCTTCATTGCTTCTCCTTGGGCACGGGTCCTTGTGCGGCGTGGCGGCCGACGGATCGCCTCCGACCGCCGCTTTTGCTTACTGTCGAGAAAGTAAGCTGTGGAGAGGTTACCGAGGAGTAAGTTGGTTGGCAAGCAGAGCGGGACGACGGGAGGTGGGCTCATGACGGACGACGTGCACACGGTGCGGGTGCGCCCGGCGACGCGGGAGAAGCGCGAGCAGATCCTCAAGGCGGCGGTGGAGATCTTCGGCAACAAGGGCTCCACGAACGGCACGCTCGCCGATGTCGCCGAGCAGGTCGGCATCACGCACGCGGGCGTGCTGCACCACTTCGGGTCGAAGCAGAAGCTCCTCCTCGAGGTGCTCGCCTACCGCGACCAGGCCGACGTGGCCGACCTCGCCGAGAAGCACATCCCCGACGGACCGGAGCTGTTCCTCCACCTCGTCCGCACGGCGTTCGCCAACGAGAAGCGGCCGGGCATCGTGCAGGCCTACACGGTCCTCTCCTCCGAGTCGGTGACCGACGACCACCCCGGCCGCGAGTACTTCGAGGAGCGCTACACGACCCTGCGCCGGGAGGTGACGGCGGCGTTCGGGGAGCTCTGCGCCCAGGAGGGCGTGACCGAACCCGCGACCATCGCCGCCGCCTCGGCCGCCATCCTCGCCGTGATGGACGGCCTGCAGCTCCAGTGGCTCCTGCATCCCGAGGTGATCGAACTCGGCGAGACGAGCGAGTTCGCGATCCAGGCGATCGTGAACGCCGTGCTGCGTCCCGGACCCGAACTGCCGACCTACGTGCACTGACCCTGCCGAGACCCCGCGTTCCCGTCGAGACCCCGCCCTCCCGGCGCGGCGAAGCCGGGGTCTCGGCGGAACGCCGGGGTCTCGGCGCACACCCGACTAGGCTCTGGCCATGACGATCGACCTCGAAGCGCTCTACATCGACCTGCATCAGCACCCCGAACTCTCGTTCCAGGAGACGCGCACCGCCGGCATCGCCGCCCAGCACCTGCGCGACCTGGGCCTCGAGGTCGAAGAAGGCGTCGGGCTGACCGGCGTGGTCGGGGTTCTCCGCAACGGCGAGGGTCCGGTCGTGTGGGTGCGCGCCGACATGGACGCGCTCCCGGTCGAGGAGCAGACGGGCCTCGCATATGCGAGCACCGCGAAGGGCGTCGACCCCGCAGGCACGACTGTTCCCGTCATGCACGCCTGCGGTCACGACATGCACGTCACCGCCATGATCGGCGCGGTCGAGAAGCTCGTCGCCGAGCGCTCCGCATGGTCGGGCACCCTCGTCGTGCTCATCCAGCCTGCCGAGGAGTACGGCGCCGGCGCCAGGGCCATGCTCGACGACGGTCTGCTCGCCCGCTATCCGAAGCCCGATGTGGTGCTCGGTCAGCACGTCACCCCGCTCCCCGCCGGGATCATCGGTGTGCGCAGCGGCACCCAGATGGCCGCGTCGGACGGTCTCACCGTCACCCTGCACGGCCGCGGCGGCCACGGCTCGCGCCCGCACGCGACGATCGACCCGGTCGTGATGGCGGCCGCGACCGTGATGCGCCTGCAGACGATCACCTCGCGCGAGATCGACCCGCAGGGGGTCGCCGTGGTGACGGTCGGCTCGATCCACGCCGGGCTCAAGAACAACATCATCCCGGCCGAGGCGAAGCTGGAGCTCAGCCTCCGCTACCCGAACGAGGACGTGCGGGAGAAGGTGCTGACGAGTGTCGAGCGGATCGTGCGCGCCGAGGCGATGGCCTCCGGCGCGGAGCGCGAACCCGAGATCCACACGCAGCACACGCTCCCCGCCACGATCAACGACGAGGAGGCGACGGCGCGGGTCTCGTCGGCGCTGCGTCGGGCGCTCGGGGAGTCGGCCGTCGTCGACCCCGGCATGTTCACCGGCAGCGAGGACGTCTCCTGGTTCGCCCGTGACGCCGAGGTGCCGCTCGTGTTCTGGTTCTGGGGCGGCGTCGACCCCGCGCGGTTCGCCGAGGCCGTCGCGGCGGGGACGGTGGAGAAGGACATCCCCACGAACCACTCGCCCTTCTTCGCGCCGGAGATCCATCCGACGATCGAGGTCGGGGTCACGGCGATGTCCGCCGCCGCCCGCGAGTTCCTCGCCTGAGCCAGGTCGGGCTGCTCAGACCTCGACGATCCCCGGCGCAGGCGGAGGCGGCGGCGCGAGCTGCCGCTGCGGCACGCCATGGGCCTCGCGGTGCAGCCGCTCCATGCGGGTGTCGAGTTCGGCAGCGGCATCGGCGGCATCGCTGAGGCTGTCGACGAGATGCGCCGGCACCTGGTTGGAGAACTTGTAGTAGATCTTGTGCTCCAGGCTCGCCCAGAAGTCCATCGCGATGGTGCGGAACTGCACCTCGACCGGCACGGACAGCGCGCCCGTCGAGAGGAAGACGGGGACCTCGATGATGGCGTGCAGGCTCTTGTACCCGTTCGGCTTCGGGTTCGCGATGTAGTCCTTCACCGTGCGGACGGTCACGTCGTCCTGCGCGGTCAGCAGATCGAACAGCCGGTAGACGTCGGCGACGAAGCTGCATGTCACCCGCACTCCGGCGATGTCGGTGATCTCGGCACGGATGCGGTCGAAGTCCGGGTCGTCGATGCCCTTCCTGGCGATCTTCTCGACGATGCTGTCTGGCGACTTCAGACGGCTCTTCACGTGCTCGATGGGGTTGTACGCGTGATCGTGGGTGAACTCGTCGCGGAGGATCGAGATCTTCGTCTCCACCTCGCGCATCCCGAACTCGTACTCGCGGAGGAAGCGCTGCAGCTGGTCGCGGAGCTCCTTCGCCTCGGAGATCAGGTGCTCGTCGACGGGGATCACGCTCATGGGGACGACGTTATCGATCCGTGATCGGAAACCCCTGTGGATTCGAGAGCGCGACGCGGGCGTCCTCGAGGTGTTGGCCGGAGAGCAGACCGGGGAGGCCGCGCCCCTGGCGGGTGGTGAACAGCAGCACGATCGCGACGAGGATCAGCACCGAGGAGAGCGCGTCGAACACCCCGCCGAGCATCCCGAGAGCCGTGAGTCCGCCGATGCCGCCCGCCCAGCGCAGCAGCCGGGCGAGCGCGGCCGGCAGTCGCGACCCGGTGTAGCGCAGCTGCACGGCGAGGTCTCCCACCGAGCGGCCGGTGACGAGGATGACCACGAGCCACAGCGCACAGGCCGCCGCCGTGCTCACCGTGCCGGCGAGGGTGCCGTCCAGAACAGCCTGACGGTCCTGCACGATGTACTCGAGCCAGAGCTGCACCGCGACGCCCCCGGCGAGCACGACGAAGCCGTTCGCGAGTCCGTCGCACAGCATCGCCAGCGCGCGGCGACCCCGGGTGACCGGGCGCGGCTCGTCGGCATCCGCCCGCGCCTGCAGACCGCGCAGCGACCGGGGCACCACGAGCGCGAGCACCGAGCCGAGCACGGCTCCGGTGGTGTTCGTCATCAGATCGCCGACGTCGAAGAAGCGGTAGGCGCACGGGTACAGACCCCAGACGCCGGTGAGCTGCGTGGTCTCCACGAGCAGCGAGAGCCCGAAGCCGGCGAGGAGCGCGGTCGGGAGGCCGCGTCCGCCCAGCACGCGGAGGAACGCCCCGAGCGGGACGAACAGCAGCACGTTGAACACGAGTTGGAGCAGGGCGGGCTGGCGCAGCGGGTTGCCCGGTGCCGCGAACGCCTTCTGCACGTCGCGCACCACGGACATCGGGTCGGTGATCGCCCCCACGCAGCGGATGGCGTCCGGGTCGGGCAACGGCAGCAGCGTGTACGTCCAGATGGCCCAGAAGTAGACGAGCGCCGCGAGCCAGAGCAGCGTGCGGCCGAGCGAGAGGCGTCCGCGGCGACGGTAACTGATCGCGACGAAGGGCACGAAGAGGACGACGCCCGCGGCCAGGCCGATCGCCACGGCGATGACCCCCAGAACCACCTGATCCCCCACTGACGCAAGGATACCGGCAGTCCGTGAGGATTCCGTGAGGGAGCGCCACCGGGCCGTAGGGATTCCGTGAGGATCGCGTGAGGGTGTCCCCGGTCGGCGTAGTGTCGCCGGACGTGTCAGAACAAACGAGGCCGACCCCGGACGCGCCGCCGCGCGCCAAGCGCATCCTGCTCGGCGACCCGCTGACGAGCGCCCAGGTCGACGAGCAGCTCCTCCCGAAGCGCATGGCGCTGCCGATCTTCGCCTCGGACGCGCTGAGCTCGGTGGCCTACGCCCCGCAGGAGCTCGTGATGATCCTGCTCATCGGCGGCCTCACGTTCCTGTCGTTCACCCCGCTCGTCGCCGCGGCCGTCGTCGTGCTGCTGCTCGTGGTGGTGCTCAGCTACCGGCAGCTCATCAAGGCGTACCCCTCCGGCGGCGGCGACTACGAGGTCGCGTCGAAGAACCTCGGCGAGGTCCCCGGGGTGATCGTGGCCGCGGCCCTCCTCGTCGACTACGTGCTCACGGTCGCCGTGTCGGTCGCGTCGGGGGTGGACAACATCATCTCGGCGGTGCCGGCGCTCGACCCGCTCCGCGTGGAGCTCGCGGTCGGCTTCGTCGTGCTCATCATCATCGTGAACCTCCGCGGCGTGCGCGAGGCGTCACTCGTGTTCGCGATCCCCACGTACGTGTTCATCGGCTCGGTCGGCGTCATGATCGTCACCGGGCTCGTCCGGACGGCACTCGGCGACGCCCCGATCGCGTCCAGTGCAGACTTCGCCGTGCAGGCCGAGGGCCTCAGCCAGGCGGCCGTGCTGCTGCTCATCCTCCGGGCATTCTCCAGCGGCTGCTCCGCGCTGACCGGGGTCGAGGCCGTGTCGAACGGCGTCCCCGCGTTCCGGGCCCCGAAGGTGCGCAACGCCCAGTCGACCCTCGTGCTCATGGGGACCATCGCGATCTGCCTGTTCTCCGGCCTCACCGCGCTCGCCCTCATCGCCGGCGTGCACTACGCCGAGAACCCCTGCGACCTCATCGGCTTCGACTGCACGACCCCGCAGCCGAGCCTCATGGCGCAGATCGCCGCGGCGACGTTCGGCGGCGGCAGCATCCCGTTCTTCATCGTGCAGGCGGCCACGGCCTGCGTGCTGCTCCTCGCGGCGAACACCGCCTTCAACGGCTTCCCCCTGCTCGGCGCCGTGCTCGCCCGCGACGGCTACGCCCCGAAGTCGCTGAACACCCGCGGCGACCGGCTCGTGTTCTCCAACGGCATGATCCTCCTCGGGATCGCCGCGATCGCCGTTCTCGTGGTGTTCCAGGCCCGGTTGACGACGCTGATCCAGCTCTACATCATCGGCGTCTTCGTCTCCTTCTCCCTCGGCCAGATCGGCATGGTGCGGCACTGGCGACGGCTGCTCCGGGCACCCGTCCCGCCGAATGGCGACGGTGCCGCGGACCGGCGTTCCGCGCGCGTGGGGCTGCTCATCAACTCCGCCGGGGCGACGCTGACCGTGCTCGTGCTCGTGATCGTGACGATCACGAAGTTCACGCACGGCGCCTACCTCGTGTTCTTCGCCATCCCGGTGCTCGCGTTCCTCATGATCGGCGTCAAGCGGTACTACCGGGACGTCGAGCACGAGATCGCCATCGACGACACCACCCGCTTCGGCGCCTCGGGCGACGTCGCCATCGTCCTCGTGAACCATCTGCAGAAGCCGGTGATGAAGGCCATCGACTATGCCATCGCCGCCAAGCACGACAAGACCCTCGCCGTGCACGTGGCCGTGTCGCAGGACGACGCCGCCCGCCTGCAGCAGGAGTGGACCGACCACCTCGTGCCGGTGCCGCTCGTGATCGTCGAGTCGCCGTACCGCTCGTTCGCCCAGCCCGTGACCCAGTTCATCCGGCAGTACCGCGAGAAGCACGGCTCCTCCGTCGTCACGGTCTACCTGCCGCAGTACATCGTGGGGCACTGGTGGGAGAACTTCCTGCACAACCGGCGCGCCCGCCGCCTCGCGAACCAGCTCATGCTCGTGCACGGGGTGTCGATCACCCTGGTGCCGTGGCTGCTCGATTCGTCCGAACTCATCTACGGCCGGCGCTCGCGTCCGCTGCCCGGTCAGGAGAGGGCAGGACGGCCCGTCGTGGTGGCCGGGCGCCGGGCGCACCGCCCCGCCGGGCCGCCCTCCGAGTCCTGACGGCGGCGGTCAGGCTCCGGCGAGGACCGCGCCGAGGATCGTCGCGGCCTCGGGGAAGCGGGACGGGTCGGCGCTCGCGTAGTTGAGCCGCACGTAGGAACCCGACGGCTCCGCGGGGAACCACTCGCTCCCTGGCGCGATGACGAGGCCGCGCGCCGCGCACTCCCGGACGACCGCGTCGGCGTCGGTGCCGTCCGGCAGCCGCAGCCAGAGGTTCAGCCCGCCCACCGGCACGGCCTCCACCAGCGCGGTCGGCGCCTGGGCGGTCAGGCACGACAGCAGCAGGTCGCGCCGCGAGCGCAGCTGCTCCCGGAAGCCGCGGAGGTGTGTGCGCCACGCCGGCTGCGTCACCACGTCGAGGGCCGCGGCCTGCAGGAGCCCGCTGACGTACATCGACTCCGCCGCGCGATCGGCGAGGATGCGATCCCTGGCGGGACCGCGCGCGATCACCGCCGCCACTCGCAGTGACGGCGACACGCTCTTCGTCAGCGAGCGCAGGTACACCACATGGCCGTCGTGGTCGGAGGCGGCCACGGGGCGGGGGTCGGCGTCGATGCCGAGGTCGTGCGCCCAGTCGTCCTCGATGAGGAAGGCGCCGTGGCGACGGACCGCGTCGAGCACGGCCTCCCCGGTCGCCGCCGGCCACTGCGCGCCGGTGGGGTTCGCGAAGGTGGGCTGCGCGTAGAACGCGCGGGCTCCGGTCTCGGCGAGCGCCCTGTCGACCGCGTCCGGATCCGGACCCTGCGGCCCGGAGGGGACGGGAACGAGCACGACCCCCGCCTGCTCCGCCGCGAGCAGGGCGCCCCAGTAGGTCGGCGACTCGATGAGCAGCGGCCGGCCGACGCCGACGACCGCCCGGAAGATCGAGCTCAGTCCGCTCTGGCTCCCGGAGATGACGACGGCGTCGCGGGCGGTCGGCACCGTGATCCCCGCCGGGGCCGCCGCGGCCAGCTCCGCCGCGAACCATTCCTGCAGCCCGGGCTCGCCGGCCGCGGGCGAGCGGGTGAGGGCGGACCCGGTGCGGGAGGCGCGCACGAGGGCCTGGCGGACGAGCCGCTCGGGGAGGAGATCCGGAGCGGGATACCCGGAGTGCAGCCCGATCGCGTCCGGCGAGGTCGGGCGCTGCGCCGAGGAGAGACCGCCGAGGCGCACGGCGGCCGCGCCGAGCGCCCCGGCCTGCCAGCCGTAGTCCGCCGGCATGAGCGTGCGCGCGGCGCGGACGAAGGTGCCGACGCCGGGTCGCGCGTCGACGAGCCCGAGGCGGACGAGCTGCTGCACGGCCTTCTGCACGGTCACGGGGCTCGCGGCGTACTCGGCCGTGAGTGCGCGGTTCGAGGGGAGGCGGGCGCCGGGGGCGGCCGTGGCGATCCACGCCCGCAGGCCGGCCACGATGCGCGCGGTGCTATCCTGACTCATGAAAGAACACAGTAGCGTTATCCGTCCGAACGGAACACTGCTATCCCGCGCCGCCGGTCCCGGTTGGGGGCTGCTGGGCGTCGTCGCCTTCTCGTTCACGCTCCCCTTCACGCGGATCGCGCTCGGCGGCGGACTCTCGCCGCTGTTCATCGGCTCCGCGCGCGCGGTCGTCGCCACCGTGCTCGCCGCGGTCGTCCTCCTCGCCACGCGTCAGCAGCCGCCGAGCCCGATCCAGTGGGCCCGCCTGGCGGTCGTCGCGCTCGGTGTGGTCGCCGGCTTCCCGCTGCTGACCTCATTCGCCATGACCACGACGCCGGCGAGCCACGGCGCGGTGGTGATCGGCCTCCTCCCCGCCGCGACCGCCGTGGCCGTCGTGCTGCGCACCCGCGAGCGCCCGTCCGCCTCCTTCTGGGTCTTCGCGCTCCTCGGGTCCGCGGCGGCCCTCGTCTTCGCGACGCTGCAGAACGGCACGCCCGGCGCCCTTCGCCCCGCCGACCTCCAGCTGTTCGGCGCCGTGATCGCGGCGGCCGTCGGCTACGCGGAGGGCGGCCTGCTCGCGCGCGAGCTCGGCGCCTGGCAGACGATCTCCTGGGCCCTGGTGCTCGCAGCTCCCGTCATGCTCGCGGTGGCCGTGGCCGCCGGGGTCGCCGCCCCGCCCATCGCCAGCCCGGCCGCGTGGCTCGCATTCGCCTACCTGGCCGCGGTCAGCATGTTCCTCGGATTCTTCGCCTGGTACCGCGGCCTCGCCATCGGCCCGATGGCACAGGTGAGTCAGATCCAGCTCGTCCAGCCCGTCATGGGCATCACCTGGGCCGCCTTCCTCTTCCATGAGGACGTCGGTGGGGCCACGGTGCTCGGCGGGCTCGCCGTCGTCGTGTGCGCCGGGCTCGCCGTCCGCACCCGCAGCTCTTCTCCCACCCCCACCCCCACCCGACAGGAGGCGCCATGCGTCACACCCCCCGCTACCTCATGACCGACCCCGACGAGGTGAAGCGCCTCATCCGCGCCCACCCGTGGGCGACGTTCGTCTCACCGACCTCCGCCGGACTCGTCGCCTCGCACTACCCGGTGCTGCTCGACGAGGACGAGGACGACATCGTGCTCGTGAGCCACTTCGGGCGTCCGGACGACGAGCTCCACGAGCTCGGTCGACACGAGATCCTGGTGATCATCCAGGGACCGCACGACTACGTCTCCTCGAGCCTCTACGCACCCGGAGACCTCGTCCCGACGTGGAACCATGTCACCGCGCACCTCTCCGGCACCCCGGAGATCCTCACCGCGGAGGAGAACTACGCCATGCTCACCCGGCTCACCGACCACTTCGAGGGAGGGCAGCCGCACGGGCGAAGCCTCGCGGAGGATGAGCCCGGCACCCGGCGGGCGGCGAAGGGCACGGTGGGCCTCCGGCTCCGGGTCACCCGGTTCGACGCGCGCGCCAAGCTCAGCCAGAACAAGGCTCCCGAGGTGCGCGAGCGCATCGCCGCCCGGTTCGACGCGGTCCACCCCGCCCTCGCCGCCGAGATGCGCCGCGTCTGACCCCCGTTCGAATCGCGCACTGTGCTCCATCTCGGCCGGATGTGCAGCACAGTGAGCGATTCGAACGGAGTCAGAGGACGAGCGTGGCGAGGACGACCGTGGGCACCGCGGCGACGGCCCCCCAGAGCGCGAAGCGGCCCCAGCGGATCTCGACCCCGAGCGCCGTCACGCGATGGTGCCAGAGGAGTGTCGCGAGCGAGGCCCACGGCGTGATGAGCGGACCGAGGTTCACACCGATCAGCAGGGCCATCAGGGCGACCGGGTCCCCGGCCGCGGGTTCGAGCACGAGGTAGGCGGGGAGGTTGTTGATCGCGTTCGCACTCACAGCCCCGAGCGCCGCGAGCCGGAACAGGTCGCCGAGAGAGTCGCCGTTCGCGGTGGGCGAGGTCAGGAAGTCGAGCAGTCCCTGCGCGTGCGCGGTCTCGACCAGGACGAACAACGACGCGGCGAGCGCGAGCGCCTGCCACGGGACGAGCGACAGCCGCAGGGCCCGGCGACGGCGGACGGCGAAGAGCACGATCAACGCGAGAGCCGCCGCCGCGGCCGGGATCCACACGACGGGGGTGAGCGCGAGCAGCGGCATCAGGACGACGAGGATGCCGGTGGCGCTCCAGAACAGCGTCGGATCGGCGGGCCGCCGGGGCACGGGGGTCTCGTACGTACCGAAGACCGTGCGCCGATGCAGGACCGTGAGGATCGCGACGGGCACCAGGATCCCCACGAGCGTGGGCGCCCAGCTCAGCGCGATGAACGCCCCGGGGCCTTCCCCCATCGCGGGCGCGGCGAGCAGGTTCGTCAGGTTCGAGACCGGCAGCGCGAGCGACGCGGTGTTGGCGAGCCAGACGGTGGCCAGGGCGAACGGCAGCGGGGAGACGCCGATGCTCTGCGCCAGCACGACCACGACAGGGGTGACGATCACGGCGGTCGTGTCGAGCGAGAGGAACACGGTGCTCACCACGGCGAGCACGACCACCAGCGCCCACAGCACCACCACGCGGCCGCGACCCCAGCGCGCGAGGCGCTGCGAGACGACGTCGAACACCGCCGCGTCGCGGGCGAGCTCGGCGACGATCGTGATCGCGACGACGAACCCCAGCACCGGCGCGATCCGCTCCCCGAGCGCACCGGCGTCCGTGCGCGGCAGGAACCCCGTGAGCACGCACCCGAGCGCGACCACCACGAGCCCGGCGACGATCCACGTCCCCGTCCCGATCCGCATCCTTCTGATCCCCACCTCGTGAGCATAGGGCCGGCGCCCCCTTTCGAATCGCGCACCTGGCTGCATCGGCGGCGGGTTGGGGACCAGGTGCGCGATTCGAAGGCCGTCTCCGTGAGCAACCCGCATGCATCCGGGGAACGGGGCGTAGGGGAAACGTGAGGATCGGCGGAGGCGGCCGGGCGGCGCAGTTGGATCGAGGACGTGCTCGACATCATCTACCTCGCGCTGACCCTGGCGCTGTTCGCCCTCGTGTCCCTCATCGCCAAGGCGGTGGACCGCGCATGATCGTCTTCGAGATCCTCGCCGCCGTCCTCGCCGTCGCCGCGGTCGTCTATCTGGTCGTGGCGCTCGTCGCCCCGGAGCGCTTCTGATGGACGCGACGATCCTGTACGGCGTCCTCCAGATCACGGCCGTCGTGGTCGTGCTCATGCTCCTCTACCGCCCCCTCGGCGACTACATCGCGCACGTCTACACCTCCGGCCGCGACCTGCGCGTCGAGCGCGGGCTCTACCGGGTGATCGGCGTCGACCCCCGCTCCGAGCAGACCTGGCGCGCCTACGCCCGCAGCGTGCTGCTCTTCTCCCTCGTCGGACTCCTGCTCGTCTACGGGCTGCAGCGGCTCCAGGCCTTCCTCCCCGCGTCGCTCGGCCTGCCCGCCGTGCCGGAGGGACTCGCGTTCAACACGGCCGCGTCCTTCGTCGCGAACACCAACTGGCAGTCGTACTCGCCCGAGCAGACCATGGGCTACACGGTGCAGCTCGCGGGCCTCACGGTGCAGAACTTCGTCTCCGCTGCGGTCGGCCTCACCATCGCCATCGCCCTGATCCGCGGTCTCGCGCGCCGCGGCTCCGCGACGATCGGCAACTTCTGGGTCGACCTCACCCGCGGTCTGGGGCGGCTGCTCCTCCCGCTCGCCCTGATCGGCGCGGTGGCCCTGCTCGCGGGCGGCGTGATCCAGAACGTGAACGGCTTCACCGACGTCGCCACGGTCTCCGGCGGCACGCAGACGATCCCCGGCGGTCCGGTCGCGTCGCAGGAGGCCATCAAGCTGCTCGGCACCAACGGCGGCGGCTTCTTCAACGCCAACTCCGCCCATCCCTTCGAGAACCCGACCGGATGGACGAACCTCCTCCAGGTGCTGCTGATCCTGGTGATCCCGTTCGCCCTCCCCCGCACGTTCGGCCGACTGATCGGCGGCCACCGGCAGGGGTACGCGATCGTCGCGGTCATGGGCACCCTGTTCCTCGCCTCGCTCGCCGCGCTCTCGGCCCTGGAGCTGGCGGGACGCGGCGCTGCGCCCGAACTCGCCGGGGCCGCGATGGAGGGCAAGGAGCAGCGCTTCGGAATCCTCGGCTCGACCCTCTTCGGCAGCGCGAGCACCCTCACCTCGACCGGGGCCGTGAACTCGATGCACGATTCGTACACCGCGCTCGGCGGCATGATGCCGATGCTGAACATGATGCTCGGCGAGGTCGCTCCGGGCGGCGTCGGCTCCGGTCTGTACGGGATGCTCGTGCTCGCGATCGTCGCGGTCTTCGTCGGCGGGCTGCTCGTGGGCCGCACCCCGGAGTGGCTCGGGAAGCGCATCGGACCGCGGGAGATGACCCTCGCGAGCCTCTACATCCTCGTGGTCCCGGTGCTCGTCCTCGGCGGTACGGCCCTGAGCTTCGCGATCCCCGGGATCCGCGAGGACGTGGAGTCCACGAGCATCCTCAACCCCGGTGTGCACGGCATGAGCGAGGTGCTCTACGCGTTCACCTCCGCCGCGAACAACAACGGGTCCGCGTTCGCCGGGCTCACCGCGAACACCCCGTGGTTCAACACCGCCCTGGGCGTCGCGATGCTGCTCGGGCGCTTCCTCCCGATCGTGCTCGTGCTGGCCCTCGCCGGGTCGTTCGCCGCGCAGGAGCGGGTGCCGGCCACGACCGGCACGCTCCCCACCCACCGGCCGCAGTTCGTCGGCCTGCTCCTCACCGTGACCGTCGTCGTGACGGCCCTCACCTACTTCCCCGTGCTCGCACTGGGACCGCTCGCCGAAGGACTCTGACCATGACCCTCCTCACCACCCCTCCCGAACAGCAGGACGCCCCGACACCGCGCACCGCCCGCCCGCCGCGCTCGTTCGGTGGCGCCCAGCTCGCCCAGGCGCTCCCCGGCGCCCTCCGGAAACTGAACCCCGCGACGCTCGTGCGCAACCCCGTGATGCTCCTCGTCTGGGTCGGCGCCGCGTTCACGACCGTGCTCGCGATCGCGGAGCCCTTCCTCGGCGGACCCGCCCCCTCCGGCGGCACCCCCGTCCCGGCGGCGTTCACCTGGGGCATCGCGATCTGGCTCTGGCTGACCGTGTTCTTCGCGAACGTCGCGGAGTCGGTCGCCGAGGGGCGGGGCAAGGCCCAGGCCGCGAGCCTGCGGAACACCCGCACCCAGACGATGGCGCGGCGGGTGGTGGGCCCTTCGACAGGCTCAGGGACCCAGAACATCGGCTCAGGGACCCAGGGCGGCGTGGAGTGGGTCGCTGAGCTCGTCGAAGCGCCGACGGAGACGGTGTCGTCGGCGGAGCTGCAGCGCGACGACCTCGTGATCGTCACCGCGGGTGAGCTGATCCCGGGCGACGGCGACATCGTCGCGGGCATCGCGACGGTGGACGAATCGGCCATCACCGGCGAGAGCGCCCCCGTCGTCCGCGAATCGGGCGGCGACCGCAGCGCCGTCACCGGCGGCACCCGGGTGCTGTCGGACCGGATCGTCGTGCGCATCACGTCGAAGCCGGGCGAGACGTTCGTCGACCGCATGATCGCTCTCGTCGAGGGGGCGAGCCGGCAGCGCACCCCGAACGAGATCGCCCTGAACATCCTCCTCGCGAGCCTGTCGATCGTGTTCGTCGTGGTGGTCCTCGCGCTGAACCCGATCG
This sequence comes from Microbacterium sp. K36, assembly GCF_004794355.1. Taxonomy (NCBI): domain Bacteria; kingdom Bacillati; phylum Actinomycetota; class Actinomycetes; order Micrococcales; family Microbacteriaceae; genus Microbacterium; species Microbacterium sp. K36. The sequence continues at coordinate 21,962 of NZ_SSDN01000041.1, forward strand.
CGTCGTACGCGGCGTCGCCGGTGAGCATCCCCGTCCTCATCGCCCTGCTCGTCTGCCTCATCCCGACCACGATCGGCGCGCTCCTCTCCGCCATCGGCATCGCGGGCATGGACCGGCTCGTGCAGCGCAACGTGCTGGCGATGTCGGGGCGGGCGGTGGAGGCCGCGGGCGACGTCACCACGCTGCTCCTCGACAAGACCGGCACCATCACCCACGGCAACCGCCGCGCCCACGCCGTGCTGCCGCTCACCGGGGTGGACGCCGCGGAGCTGCTGCGCACCGCCGCCCTCTCCTCCCTCGCCGACCCGACACCGGAGGGCGCGTCGATCGTCGAGCTCGCCGCCGCCCGCGGGATCCGGGTCGAGGCCCCGGCGGATGCCGTCGTCGTCCCGTTCACCGCGCAGACGCGCATGAGCGGCCTCGACCTCGCCGACGGCACGCAGATCCGCAAGGGCGCCGCCTCGGCCGTGGCGGCCTGGCTGGGGCAGGGGGCCGATGACGAGCTCACGGTCCTCACCGACGACGTCGCCTCGGGCGGCGGCACGCCCCTCGTCGTCGCGGTGCAGGGCCCTTCGACAGGCTCAGGCCCTTCGACAGGCTCAGGGACCCA
>NZ_SSDN01000042.1:0-62335 GCF_004794355.1 Microbacterium sp. K36
ACGGCCGCCGCGGCGGACTCGACGAGCGGGCTGCCCGGATTCGCGGCGATCACGGCGGCGACGATCCCCGCCAGCACGTCCCCCGTCCCGGCCGTCGCGAGCCAGCCGGTCCCCGCCTCGACGGCGATGAGCGTGCCGTCGGGTGCCGCGAGAACGGTGCGCGCGCCCTTGCGCAGCACCACGCCGTCGATCGCGGCGGACACGTCGCGGACGTCTGCGAGATCCTCCCCTGCCCCGTCGATGCCGACGCGCTCGCGCAGCCGCGCGAACTCCCGGCCGTGCGGCGTGGCGACGAACGGGGCGCGGGCGGTCGGCGCCAGATCGAGCGCTCCGGCGTCGATGACCACGGGCACGTCGCCGTCGACGATCTCGCGCAGCGCCTGCGCCTCCGCCGCGCTCCGGTCGTCCGGATCGGTCCCGGAGCCGATCACCCAGGCACCGATCCGCGTGCGTCCGGCGTCGGGCCCGCCGACGGTTTCCGGGCGTCGTGCCAGCACCGCCGCCACCGCCGACGGCGCGCCGACGTAGCGGACGAATCCGGCACCGGTGCGCCAGGCGGCCTCGACGCCCAGAACCGCGGCGCCGGGGTAGGCGGCCGATCCGGTGCGGATGCCCACGACGCCCCGCGAGTACTTGTCATCCTCGGCGGTCGGCGCGCGGAAGAACCGCGCCGCGTCGCTGCGGGACCACTCGCGCACGTCGCTCATGACTCCACGTTAGCCCGACGGCCCTCTCCCGTCCGCGCCGGCGGTACCGTCGAACGGTGAGTCTCCTCTTCTCCCCGCTGACCATCCGCTCCGCCACGTTCCGCAACCGCCTCTGGGTGTCCCCCATGTGCATGTACAGCGCCGTCGACGGCGTGGCGCAGGAGTGGCATCACACCCACCTCGCGCAGTTCGCCTCGGGCGGTGCCGGGCTCATCGTCGCCGAGGCCACCGCCGTCGTCCCGGAGGGGCGGATCTCCCCTCGCGACCTCGGCCTCTGGGACGACGCGCAGCGCGACGCCCTGGCCCCGATCGTGCGCGCGATCCACGACCGCGGGGCCGCCGCGGGCATCCAGCTCGCGCACGCCGGGCGGAAGGCCTCGACCTGGTGGCCGTGGGCCGACGAGCGCGGCTCGGTCCCCGCCGCCGCGGGCGGATGGACGACCACCGCGCCGTCGCCGGTGGCCTACGAAGGATTCGCCGCGCCGGTCGCGCTGGACGCGGCGGGCATCGACCGCGTGGTCGACGGGTTCACCGCGGCGACCAGGCGGGCGCTCGAGGCGGGCTTCGACGTCATCGAGATCCACGGCGCCCACGGCTACCTCCTGCACCAGTTCCTGTCGCCGCTGTCCAACCTCCGGGAGGACGAGTACGGCGGCTCGTTGGAGAACCGGGCCCGGCTGCTGCTGCGCGTCGTGGACGCGGTGCGCGAGGCGGCCGGCGACGACGTGCCGCTGTTCGTCCGCATCTCGGCGACCGATCATGCCGAGGGCGGCTTCACGCCCGAGGAGGCCGCGACGGTGGGCGCCTGGGCGACCGTGCGCGGCGCCGACCTCATCGACGTCTCCAGCGGCGGCCTCGTCGCGCACCAGCGCATCACCGTCTCCCCCGGCTACCAGGTCCCCCTCGCCGAGACCGTCCGCCAGGGCGGGCGGATCCCGGTGTCGGCCGTGGGCCTCATCACCGCCGCCGCGCAGGCCGAGCAGGTGCTCGTCGACGGTGCGGCCGACGCGATCTTCGCCGGACGGGAGTGGCTGCGCGACCCGCACTTCGCGCTGCGGGCCGCACACGAGCTGGGCGACGAGGTCGCCTGGCCGCCGCAGTACGAGCGGGCGCACTGGCGCTGACGCCCACGACGAAGGCCGCCGGTTCCCGAGGGAGCCGGCGGCCTTCGCGTATCCGGATGTCAGTGGCCGCGGACGCGACGGGTCGCGTCCTGCACCTCGCCGACGAGCTCCTCGAGGATGTCCTCCAGGAACAGCACGGCCGTGGTCTCGCCGCGGGCGTCGCGAACCTTGGCCAGGTGGCGCCCCGCCCGGCGCATGACGGCGAGGGCGTCCTCCAGGTCGGTGTCCTCCTGCACGGGCACCATGTGGTGGATGCGCTTGCCGGGGATCGGCTCGAGCACCTTGGCCTCGGCATCCGGTCCCTCGGAGGCCCGCAGGATGTCCTTGAGGTGGACGTAGCCGATGGGGACGTCCTCGTCGTCGACGATCACGTAGCGCGAGAACCCGTAGCGGGCCACCGCCTTCTCGATGTCGTCCGGTGTGGTGGTCTGCGGCAGCGTGACGAGGTCGCTCAGCGGCACGGCCACGTCGCGCGCCTTTTTGTCGGTGAACTCGACCGCGGCCGTCACCGTGCCCGCGGTGTCCATGAGCACACCCTCACGGCGCGACTGGTTGACGATGGTCGCGACCTCGTCGAGGGTGAAGGTCGACGCCGCCTCGTTCTTCGGCTCCACGCGGAAGAGGCGCAGCACGCCGTTCGCCGCCGCGTTCAGCAGCCAGATCACCGGCATGAACACCTTCGACACCCACACCAGCGGCGTCGCCAGCAGCAGCACGGCACGGTCCGGGACGGAGAACGCGAGGTTCTTCGGGACCATCTCGCCGAACACCACGTGCAGGAACGACACGATGAGCAGCGCGATCGTGAACGACACGATGTCCACCGCGCCGTCCAACCAGCCCAGCGCGTGCAGTGGCACGGCGAGCAGGTGGTGGATGGCGGGCTCAGAGACGTTCAGGATGAGCAGCGAGCAGATCGTGATGCCGAGCTGCGAGGTCGCGAGCATGAGCGTCGCGTGCTCCATGGCGTACAGCGCCGTCTTGGCCGGGCGCGAGCCGCGCTCCGCCTTCGGCTCGATCTGCGAGCGCCGCGCGGAGATCACCGCGAACTCGGCGCCGACGAAGAACGCGTTCGCCGCCAGCAGGACGACGAGCCAGGCGAGGCCTCCCCAATCGCTCACAGGGACACCCCCTCGATGACGACGGTGTCCGGTCTCGGGACGTAACGCACCCGATCCACCCGGCGTCCGTCCATGCGGACCACCTGCAGCGTGCCGCTCTCCAGAGGCACCTCGTCGCCGACCACCGGCACCCGCTCGAGGACGCTCATGACGTAGCCGCCGACCGTGTCGTAGACATCCCCCTCCGGCACCTCGACGCCCGCACGGCTGCGCAGCTCGTCCGGACGCAGCTCGCCGGGGAAGGTCACCCCGTCGCGGTTGCGGATGATGCCGGCCCTGGTCCGGTCGTGCTCGTCGGACACCTCGCCGACGAGCTCCTCCACGAGGTCCTCCAGCGTCACGATGCCCGCCGTCCCGCCGTACTCGTCGACGACGACCGCGAGCTGGTAGCCGCGACCGCGGAGGTCGGAGATGAGCGCGTCGACGTGGGCGGTCTCCGGCACGCGGAGCGGGTCGGTCGCGAGGGCGCCGACGGGCACCTCGGCCCGGCGCTCCCGTGGCACCGAGATGGCGGCCTTGAGATGCACGACGCCCGTGATGTCGTCGAGGTCCTCGTCGAAGACCGGGAAGCGGCTGTGGCCGGTGCGCCGCGCCAGTTGGATCACGTCGTCCACCGAGTCGCCGGCGGCGATCGCGTGCATGCTCGGGCGCGCCGTCATGACGTCCGCCGCCGTGAGCCGGGAGAAGGTGAGCGTGCGATCGAGCAGCGTGGCGGTGTCGGCCTCCAGCACTCCGGCGCTCGCCGACCGTCGCACGAGCGAGGACAGCTCCTCCGCGCTGCGGGCGCCGGAGAGCTCCTCCTTGGGCTCGATGCCCATGCTGCGCAGCACGCCGTTGGCGCTGCCGTTCAGCACGACCACCGCCGGCTTGAACACCGTCGTGAAGGCGATCTGGAACGGCACGACGAGCTTGGCCGTGGCCAGGGGCAGCGCCAGCGCGAAGTTCTTCGGGACGAGCTCGCCGAGGATCATCGAGAGCACCGTCGCGACGAACATCGCCACCACGGTCGCGATGGGAGCGACGGCGGCTTCCGGGATGTTCCAGGCGACCAGCGTGGGGCGCAGGAGGTTGGACAGCGCCGGTTCCATCGTGTATCCGGTCAACAGCGTGGTCAGCGTGATGCCGAGCTGCGCCGAGGAGAGATGCGTCGACGTGTGCCGCAGGGCGCTGATCGTCAGCGAGAGGCGGGACTCGCCTCGCGCCTGCCGCGCTTCCAGATCCGCGCGGTCCAGGTTCACGAGCGCGAACTCGCTCGCGACGAAGAGGCCGGTGCCGACCGTGAGCAGAAGCCCCACGCCCAACATGATGTAGTCCATCAGATCTTCCTCTCCGGGGAGAGAACGGGACGGTGGGGCGATGTTCGGCAACTGGGAGGGTCGTCCATAGTGCGCTCGATTCTACAGAAGCGGACTGTGGACGCGGCAGGTGATCACCAACTGACCGGCAGCGCCTTGCCCTCCTCGTAGCCGGCCGCCGACTGCAGTCCCACGAGAGCGCGGTCGTGGAACTCCGGCACGGTCGATGCACCCGCGTACGTGAAGGACGACCGCACGCCCGAGGTGATCATGTCGAGCAGATCCTCGATGCCCGGGCGCAGCGGGTCCAGGTAGATCTTGGAGGAGGAGATGCCCTCGGCGAAGAGCTCCTTGCGTGCGCGCTCGTAGGCGTCGAGCCGACCGAACCGCGCCTGCACAGCCTTGGTCGAGGCCATGCCCCAGGACTCCTTGAACAGGCGCCCGTCCGTGTCGCGCTGGAGCTCGCCCGGGGCCTCGATCGTCCCGGCGAACCAGGAGCCGACCATGACGGAGGCCGCACCCGCCGCGAGCGCGAGGGCGACGTCCCGCGGGTAGCGCACCCCGCCGTCGGCCCAGACGTGCGCTCCGGCCTCGGCGGCGGCCTGCGCGGTCTCCAGCACCGCGGAGAACTGGGGGCGACCGACGGCCGTCATCATCCGGGTCGTGCACATCGCCCCTGGGCCGACGCCGACCTTGAGGATCGAGGCGCCCGCGTCGACCAGATCCCGCACGCCGTCCGCCGTGACAATGTTTCCCGCGACGATGGGGAGTCCGAGCCCGAGGGAGGCGACCTCCTGCAGCGCCCGGAGCATGCCCTCCTGGTGCCCGTGCGCGGTGTCGACGACGAGCACGTCCACCCCGGCCGCCGCGAGCGCCTTCGCCTTGGCGCCGACGTCGCCGTTGATGCCGACCGCCGCAGCGACGGCGAGGCGTCCGCCGGCGTCCACGGCCGGCCGGTACAGCGTGGCGCGCAGAGCGCTGCGGGCGCTCAGCGTCCCGACGAGGTGTCCGTGGTGCACCACGGTGACGATCTCGACGTCCGCCTCGGTGATGACGTCGAAGGCATGCCGCTCGGAGCCGATGTCGTCCGCGTCGATGGACGGCGTCCCGCGGTGCACGAGGTCGCCGAGCTGCGCGTCGGGCAGCGCGGTCGCGAGGCGGGTGGCCGGGAGCACGCCGACGATGCGGTCGACGGGGATCGGCGCCGCGCCGTGGGCCACGACGATCCCATGGCCCGCCGCGGCGGGGAGCAGGCGGAGAGCGTCCGCGACGGTCGCCCCCGGGGGCAGCACGAGTGGCGTGTCCCAGAGCACCGGCTGCCCCTTCACGTCGCGGATCGCGGCGTCGAGCTCCTGGAGCGGGAGGTCCTGCGGCAGCACGCCCAGTGCCCCGCGGCGCGCGAGCACGGCGGCAATCCGCGGCCCGGTCACCGAGTTCATGTTCGCGGCGACGAGCGGCAGCGTCGCCGGCGTGCCGTCGTGCGGAGCGAGATCGACCTGGAGGCGACTGGTGACGGCCGAACGGCGCGGCACCAGGAAGACGTCCGAGTAGGTCAGATCGACGGTCGGCTGCGCACCTGAGAACTCCATGCCTCCACGGTACCCAGATCGGCGCGGCACGGGTCGGTCTCTTCGACGTCACTGCGGTCGAAACAGGTTAGGCTTGGTGGTCGAGAGTGTGCGGGCCCGAGCGCATCCTGCGTCGTGCGTCCGCATCGGAGATCTTCAGCGATGAAAGAGGGCGATAGAGCGTGTCGAACCAGGTGACCGGCGTCGGTGGCGACGGGGGGTTCGGAGCCAATTCCTGGCTCGTCGAAGAGCTCTACGAGCAGTTCAAGGAGAACCGCGACTCGGTCGACAAGGAGTGGTGGCCCATTCTGGAGAAGTACCACTCCGAGACCACCGCCGCCGGAGGCGCTGCCGCTCCCGCCGCGACCACGGCACCGGCGCACCCCGTGACCGCTCCCATCCCCGTGATCGGTGCACAACCCGTCGCCCGCACCACCGCGAAGCCGGCGGCCGCCGCGCCGATCCCCGCCCAGGCGCCGAAGCCGAAGCAGGAATCCAAGGAGACGCAGCAACCCTCCGAGGAGGACAAGGTCACCCCGCTGCGCGGTCTGCCGAAGACCCTCGCCGCGAACATGGACGAATCGCTCACCGTCCCCACCGCGACGAGCGTCCGCACGGTCCCCGCCAAGCTGATGATCGACAACCGCATCGTCATCAACAACCACATGGCCCGCACCCGCGGCGGCAAGGTCAGCTTCACCCACCTCATCGGCTGGGCGCTCATCCGCACCCTCGACGAGTTCCGCAGCCAGAACGTCTTCTACGCCGAGATCGACGGCAAGCCCTCCGTCGTGGCCCCCGCGCACGTCAACCTCGGCATCGCGATCGATCTGCCCAAGCCGGACGGCACCCGGGCCCTCATGGTCCCGAGCATCAAGCGTGCCGACACCATGACCTTCACCGAGTACCTCGCCGCCTACGAGGACCTCGTCACCCGCGCCCGCGCCAACAAGCTCACCGCCGCCGACTTCCAGGGCACGACGGTCTCGCTGACCAACCCGGGCGGCATCGGCACGGTGCACTCCGTCCCGCGTCTCATGAAGGGCCAGGGCTGCATCATCGGCGCCGGTGCCCTCGAGTACCCCGCCGAGTTCCAGGGCGCGAGCGACAAGACGCTCAACGAGCTGGCGATCGGCAAGACCATCACGCTCACGAGCACCTACGACCACCGTGTCATCCAGGGCGCCGGCTCCGGCGAGTTCCTGAAGAAGGTGCACGAGCTGCTGATCGGCCAGCGCGGCTTCTACGACGACATCTTCGCGGCGCTGCGCATCCCGTACGCACCGATCCGCTGGAACCCCGACATCGCGGTCGACCTCGCCGAGCGCGTCGACAAGCAGTCCCGCGTGCAGGAGCTCATCAACTCCTTCCGCGTGCGCGGCCACCTCATGGCCGACATCGACCCGCTCGAGTACCGTCAGCGCTCGCACCCCGACCTGGAGATCGAGAGCCACGGCCTGACGTTCTGGGACCTCGACCGCGAGTTCGTCACCGGCGGGTTCGGCGGGCGCCGCGTCGCCAAGCTCCGCGACATCCTCGGCGTGCTGCGCGACTCGTACTGCCGCACGCTCGGCATCGAGTACATGCACATCCAGGACCCGGAGCAGCGCCGCTGGTTCCAGGAGAAGGTGGAGGTCAAGTACCAGAAGCCCGGCCACGACGAGCAGCTGCGCGTGCTGCGCAAGCTCAACGAGGCCGAGGCCTTCGAGACCTTCCTGCAGACGAAGTTCGTCGGCCAGAAGCGCTTCTCGCTCGAGGGCGGCGAGTCGCTGATCCCGCTCCTCGACGAGATCCTCCAGGGCGCGGCCACGGCCGGGCTGGAGGGCGCCGCGATCGGCATGGCCCACCGCGGCCGCCTGAACGTGCTCACCAACATCGCCGGCAAGACGTACGGCCAGGTCTTCCGCGAGTTCGAGGGCACGCAGACCCCCGGCAACCAGCGCGGCTCGGGCGACGTCAAGTACCACCTGGGTACCGAGGGCACGTTCGTCGCCGACGACGGCTCGGCGCTGCCGGTGTACCTCGCCGCCAACCCCTCCCATCTGGAGACGGTCGACGGCGTGCTGGAGGGCATCGTCCGCGCCAAGCAGGACCGCAAGCCCATCGGGACCTTCGCCTGGCTGCCGATCCTCGTCCACGGCGACGCGGCCTTCGCCGGCCAGGGCGTCGTCGTCGAGACGCTGCAGATGTCGCAGCTGCGCGGCTACCGCACGGGTGGCACCATCCACGTGGTCGTCAACAACCAGGTCGGCTTCACCACGACGCCGAGCGACGCCCGCACGTCGGTCTACGCCACCGACGTGGCCAAGACGATCCAGGCGCCCGTCTTCCACGTGAACGGCGACGACCCCGAGGCCGTCATCCATGTTGCGCAGCTCGCGTTCGAGTACCGTGAGCGCTTCCACCGCGACGTCGTGATCGACCTCGTCTGCTACCGCCGACGCGGGCACAACGAGGGCGACGACCCCTCGATGACGCAGCCCCTGATGACCGATCTCATCCAGGCGAAGCGCTCCGTCCGCCGCCTCTACACGGAGTCCCTCGTCGGTCGCGGCGACATCACCGAGGAGGAGTACGACGAGGCCAAGGCCGACTTCCAGAACCGTCTGGAGATCGCCTTCGCCGAGACGCACGCCGCCGAGACCGGCGCGACCCCGATCGCCCCTGAAGAGGCCCCGCAGGTCGAGGACCAGGTCGGAGCCCCCGAGGTCACCGGCGTGCCGGCCGAGGTCATCCGCCTCATCGGCGACGCGTTCGTGAACAAGCCCGAGGGCTTCACGGTGCACCCGAAGATCCAGCAGCTGCTGGAGAAGCGCCTCGACATGAGCCGCAACGGGAACATCGACTGGGGCTTCGGCGAACTGCTCGCCTTCGGCTCGCTCTTGGTCGAGGGCACCCCGGTGCGCCTGGCCGGCCAGGACTCGCGCCGCGGGACCTTCGTGCAGCGGCACGCCGCGCTGCACGACCGTGCGAACGGCCAGGAGTGGCTGCCGCTGTCGAACCTGTCCGACGCGCAGGGCCGCTTCTTCGTCTACGACTCGCTGCTCAGCGAGTACGCCGCGCTCGGCTTCGAGTACGGCTACTCCGTGGAGGCCCCCGAGGCCCTGGTGCTGTGGGAGGCGCAGTTCGGCGACTTCGTCAACGGCGCCCAGTCGGTCATCGACGAGTACATCTCCGCCGCGGAGCAGAAGTGGGGTCAGCAGTCCAGCGTCACGCTCCTGCTCCCCCACGGCTACGAGGGCCAGGGGCCGGACCACTCCTCCGCACGCATCGAGCGGTTCCTGCAGCTGTGCGCCCAGGACAACATGATCGTGGCGCGCCCATCGACCCCGGCGTCGCACTTCCACCTGCTGCGCCGGCAGGCCTACGCCCGCCCGCGCAAGCCGCTGATCGTGTTCACGCCGAAGGCGATGCTGCGCCTGCGCGGCGCGACCAGCCCGGTGGAGGCGTTCACCGGCGGCCGCTTCGAGCCGGTCCTCGACGACGACCGCGGTCTCGACCGTTCCGCCGTGAAGCGCGTCCTCGTGCACAGCGGCAAGGTGCACTGGGACCTCCGCGCCGAGCTGGAGAAGAACCCGAACCCGCAGGTCGCCCTCGTGCGTCTGGAGCAGCTCTACCCGACGCCCATCGACGAGCTGAAGAAGATCACCGACTCGTACCCGAACGCCGAGCTCGTGTGGGTGCAGGAGGAGCCGGAGAACCAGGGCGCCTGGCCGTTCCTGGCTCTGGCCTTCGCAGACGTCCCCGGCGACCGTTCGTTCCGCCCGGTCTCGCGTCCGGCGTCGGCCTCGCCGGCGACGGGCTCGTCCAAGGTGCACGCGACCGAGCAGGCCGCGCTCATCCGCGCGGCGGTCACCCTAGGCTGACCGCCTCTCCGACGACGAAGGGCGCCCCGGCTTCGGCCGGGGCGCCCTTCTCGGTCCCTGGGTCAGTACCAGATGTCGAGGGACGGCGCCGGGAAGGCGACGAACGCACGGTCCAGTGCCTCGACGGCGTCGACCGGGCCCATGATCCGGCCCGCTCCGTGCAGCGCGGCGACGCGGACGCTGCCCGCATAGATCGACGAGAGCGCGGAGACGTCGAGGACGAGGTCCGCCTCGGCGCCCGGAGCATCCTCGATGTGCGCCTGCCCCTCCGCGTCGACGCGCAGCTGCCAGGTGCCCGCGGCGAATCCCAGGGCGTCCTCGATGCGGAGCACGGTGTCCAGGGGCGCGGCGTAGGTCCGGGCCGTGAGCGCGGCGGGGACGTCCAGGACGCGGAGCCAACCGTGGTCGTGCACCTCCTGGGTGACGCCGCGCGGATCCGCGACCAGCCACGGCAGGGCGTCGTCGAGCGGTCGGAGATCGGCGGTCACCTCGTCGACGAGGTCGTGCTGGAGCGCGAACCGCCACAGCGCAGCGGTCGCCTCCGCCGTCTCGCCGACGAGCAGGCGCACGTGCAGCGCGAACCGGAACGTGCCGCCGCGCTCGCTGAGGTGGAAGGCCATCACGCCGCGCACCTGACCGGACTCGTCGCGATAGCGGACGCCGCGCACCCGGTCCCGATCGGTGTCGGTGCTCGCGAGCCCGCTGATGCCCGCCCAGCGGGCCGCCCACCCCGGGACCTGACCCGACCGCGCGGTACGGGCGCGCTCGTGCGCCTCCGCCAGCGCCTCGGCGAGCTCTTCGCGCTCGAGGTACTCGACCCGACCAGCGGGGACGGGTCCCGCCCAGCCGGCTCGACGGACGTCCACCGTGAAGCGCGACACCGGTACGGCCGAACCGAAGCCGTACCGCCCGTAGATGGTCGCCTCGGACACCGTGAGTCCGGCGACCGGGAGGCCGGCGTCGACGGCGGCGCGCAGCTCCCCCTCCAGCAGGGCCCGCGCGATGCCACGGCGGCGATGCGTGCCGGCCACCGTGACCCCGCTGATCGCCCACATCCCGATCTCGCCGCCGGGGATGGTCAGCGGCGTCACCCAGGAATCGATGGTCGCCACCGGGAAGCGGTCGGCGGATGCGTCGGTCTCGTACACGCCGATGTTGCGCCGGCTCCTCAGGGTGCCGACGCCCTCCTCGCGAGCCGCCTCCGAGGGATCGGCGCCGAGGAACCCACGGGCCATGGCGCGCTGGAAGGCGGCGACCCGCGTCGCGTCCGTCGTATCCAGGACCCGATAGTCGAGGTCCTCCCCCGCGAGGCGGTCGACGGAAGTCTGGTCAGCGGGGATCCCGCGCGCATCGATGAGGGCCATGCACACAGCCTACGGGCGGTCTCCGACGCGCCGCGCGCCCGCGGACACCTCAGTGCTGAGCGGCCTGGACCTCGCGCAGCCGGGCGAACACCTGGTCGCGCAGCTCCTCCGGAGCGGTCTCCTTGCAGGCGCGGGCGATGACCTCGGTGAGGGTCGTCGCCACCAGCGCCTCGTCCCGGCACGCCGGGCAGTTCTCCAGGTGCTCGCGGATCTCGGCGTGCTCGGTCTTGCACACCTCGTTGCGGAGGTACTCCTCCAGATCCTGACGGGCCTTGTCGCAGCCGCAGTCGCTCATTTCTTGCTCCTCGGGTCAGCCGCGGCGATTCCCCGCTCCGCGGCGTAGTCGGCCAGCAGCTCCCGCAGCATCCGCCTGCCACGATGCAGACGGCTCATCACGGTGCCGATGGGGGTCTTCATGATGTCGGCGATCTCCTGATACGCGAAGCCCTCGACGTCGGCGAGGTACACCGCGAGCCGGAAGTCCTCCGGAACCGCTTGCAGCGCATCCTTCACGACCGACGCCGGCATGCGATCGATGGCTTCCGCCTCCGCCGACCGGCTGTGCGAAGCGGTGGTGGACTCCGCGCCGCCGAGCTGCCAGTCCTCGAGCTCGTCGATGGTGCCCTGGAAGGGCTCGCGCTGCCGCTTCCGGTAGATGTTGATGTACGTGTTGGTGAGGATCCGGTACAGCCACGCCTTGAGGTTCGTGCCCTGCGCGAAGGTCGACCAGGAGCCGTAGGCCTTGACGAAGGTCTCCTGCACGAGATCGGCGGCGTCCGCGGGATTGCGCGTCATACGCATCGCGGCGGCGTACAGCTGGTCCATGAAGGGGAGCGCCTGCTCCTCGAACTCGCGCCGAGGGTCGCCGACGGTGGCTGCGGTTGCGGTGTCGTCCATCACCGGCCAGTCTAGGCGGCTGAGGTCGATCACCTCGCGTTCCAGCGTCGCAGGCATCCTCTTCCCTTCGCATGGGGGCCGCCTCTCACGAGGACGGCCTTGCGTTTACTAAGGTGAGAACCGATGAGCGCCAAAAGGTATTCCCCCACCCGTGTGCAGGGCGCCTACCCCGCGCCCACGATCGACGGCCCGGTGCACGCCGAGCTCACGATCCCCGGCTCCAAGTCCCTCACGAACCGCGAGCTCCTCATCGCGGCGATCGCGGACGGCCCCGGTCGCCTGATCGCCCCGCTGCACTCGGACGACTCGCAGCGCATGGTGGAGGCTCTCCGCGCACTCGGCGTCGGCATCGAGGAGGTCGAGGCCGGTCATGAGTTCGGTCCCGACCTCGTGATCACGCCCGGCAAGCTCCGCGGCGGCACGACGATCGACTGCGGTCAGGCCGGTACCGTCATGCGCTTCATCGCGCCGTTGGCGGGCCTCGCCGAGCAGGATGTCCACCTCACCGCGCACGAGACGGCTCTGCACCGCCCCATGGGCGGGCTCATCAGCGCTTTGCGCGACCTGGGCGTCGACATCGACGACGAGGGCACCTGGGCCCTTCCCTTCACCATCCGCGGCCATGGCCACATCCGCGGTGGCCGCGTGGAGATCGATGCGTCGGCCTCCAGCCAGTTCGTGTCCGGGCTGCTGCTCGCCGCGCCGCGCTTCGACGTCGGCCTGCACCTCGTGCACACCGGCGAGCGGCTGCCGAGCCTGCCGCACATCGACATGACCATCGAGGCGCTGAGCCGCCGCGGCATCCGCATCGAGCGCCCCGCGGTCGGCGAGTGGCTGGTGGAGGCCGGAGTCCCCCGCGCCAAGGAGATCCCGATCGAACCGGATCTCTCCAATGCCGCCCCGTTCCTCGCCGCGGCCCTCGTCGCCGGCGGCTCCGTCGCGATCACCGGCTGGCCGGCGCACTCGACCCAGCCCGGAGCGCTGCTCCCCGAGATCCTGCAGGCGGCGGGTGCGCACGTCAGCCGTCACGGCGGGGTGCTCACCGTGCGAGCAGGTTCCGGAATCCGCGGACTGGATCTCGATCTCTCCGCCGCCAGCGAGCTCACGCCGACCCTCGTCGGTCTCGCGGCCTTCGCCGACGGCCCCACGACCATCCGCGGCATCGGACACATCCGCCTCCACGAGACCGACCGGATCGCGGCGCTCGTCGGGAACCTGCGCGCGCTGGGCGGGACCGCCGAGGAGCTCCCCGACGGCATCCGCATCGTTCCCGGTCCGCTCCGCGGCGGCACCTGGGCCGCGCACCACGACCACCGGATGGCGACGACCGGCGCGCTGATCGGACTTCGCGTCCCGGACGTCGTGATCGACGACATCGGGACCACCGCCAAGACCCTCCCGGAGTTCACCATGCTCTGGGAGCGGATGCTGCGAGGCTGACAGGTGAGCTGGCTGAATGACGCCGACGACCTCGAGGACGACTTCGAGGACTACGACGAGAGCAGCATCCGCACGCGTCCGAACCCGAAGGCCAACCGGCCGCGCACCAAACGCCGTCCTGCCCACGAAGATGCGCAGATCGGCCGGGTCCTGGGCGTCGACCGGGGCCGGTACTCCGTGCTCCTCGACGAGGACACCGCGCAGGAGCGCACGATCACCGCGGCCCGCGCGCGGGAGCTGCGACGCACGCCGATCGTGACGGGCGACCAGGCCCGCGTCGTCGGCGACACCTCGGGAGACGAGGGCACGCTCGGCCGGATCGTGGGCATCGTCGAGCGCACCTCGCTCCTCCGCCGCAGCGCCGACGACACCGACGAAGTCGAGCGGGTGATCGTCGCGAACGCCGACCAGATGCTCGTCGTCGTCGCCGCGGCCGATCCCGAGCCCCGCGCCCGGCTCGTCGACCGCTACCTCGTCGCCGCCCTGGATGCCGGCATCCGTCCGCTCCTCGTCGTGACGAAGACCGATCTCGCCGACCCCGCGCCGTTCCTCGCCCACTTCGACGGCCTCGACCTCCGGGTCTTCACCAGCGCGCAGGACGAGATGCCGATCGACGAGATCGGTGCTGCGCTCATCGGCCACTCGACGGTGTTCGTCGGACACTCCGGTGTCGGCAAGTCGACGCTGGTGAACGCCCTGGTGCCCACCGCGGGCCGCGCCACCGGACACGTGAACCAGGTCACCGGCCGCGGGCGACACACCTCCTCCTCCACCGTCTCCCTGCGCTACGAGAGCGCCGACGGCTCCGGCTGGGTCATCGACACCCCTGGCGTCCGCTCCTTCGGCCTCGGGCATGTCGACCCCGCGAACATCCTCGCCGCCTTCACCGAGCTCGCCGTCATCGCGGAGGACTGCCCGCGCGGCTGCACCCACCTCCCCGACGCGCCGGACTGCGCCCTCATCGAGGCGGCGGACCGCGGAGAGCTGAGCGAGACGGGACGCGCTCGCCTTGACTCCCTGCAGCGCCTCCTGCAGACCTTCGCGGACAAGGCGGAGCAGCCCCCCGGACGATAGGCTGGGTCCGTGACCGAACGCCTGGAAACCGGAACCGCCGCCCCCGACTTCTCCCTGCTCGACCAGGACGGGAACACCGTCCGCCTGGCCGACCTCCGCGGCACGAAGACGGTGCTGTACTTCTACCCGGCCGCCATGACGCCGGGGTGCACGACGGAGGCCTGCGACTTCCGCGACAGCATCTCGTCGCTGCAGGGCGCCGGGTATCAGGTCGTCGGCGTCTCGCGGGACGAGCCGGCGAAGCTCGCCGCTTTCCGCGACCGCGACGGTCTCACGTTCCCGCTGCTCAGCGACCCCGACCACGCGGTGCACGAGGCGTACGGCGCCTGGGGCGAGAAGATGAACTACGGCAAGCTCGTCGAAGGCGTGATCCGCTCGACATTCGTCCTCGACGAAGACGGCGTCATCACGAGCGCGCAGTACAACGTGAAGGCCACGGGCCACGTCCCGCGGCTGCGCAAGCAGCTCGGCATCGACGCCTGACGGGTCGGGTCCCGCTCACTCCGCTTCGCGGCGTGAGCCCTCCCGGCGTGCGCTGGCGACGAGGAGCGCGAAGCCGGCGACGGCGGGAATCCCGAGTCCGAGCACGAAGGCCCACGGGATGGGCGGCAGCGTGAGGGCTCCGAGCGCCAGGGCGATCGCGAGGACCTGGAACACCACGCCGCCCGATCGCGCCCAGGAGCGTCCGGCCCGGGTGCCGAACGCGAAGGCGGCGAGCGCCGCTGCACCGATCAGCGTCAGGACGATGAGAGCGATGGCCGTCGGCAGCGACGCGGCGTCCCCCGCCCCGAGTCCGGCCATCTCGATCGCGGCGAACACGAGCAGGGCGACCGCCTCGACCGCCAGGACGGCGGCGGCGGCGCGGGCGATTCCCGGTGCGCGCACGGGGGTCCTCCCGGGGATCGAATGACGAGAAAACCCTTGATTTCAGGGTATTCATGTAACAGAATAGAGAAAGTCATGTGCTCCCACAGCGGCGTGGGGCGAACGTTCGCGTTCGCATCACAATCAGCGGGCATCCGCCCGTATCTCAACAGGGTAGCGGAACCCGAACCGTCACCCGAATCGAGAGGTCGCATCGCGACATCTCATGAAATCCACACCGAGGAGCCCCCATGGACTGGCGTGACAAGGCCGCCTGCCTGACCGTCGACCCCGAACTGTTCTTCCCCGTCGGGAACACCGGCCCGGCCGTCGATCAGATCGAGAAGGCCAAGACCGTCTGCGCGACGTGCACGGTGACCGAGATCTGCCTGCAGTACGCCCTGGAGACCAGCCAGGACTCGGGCGTCTGGGGCGGGCTGTCCGAAGACGAGCGCCGCGCGCTCAAGCGTCGCGCCGCACGCGCCCGTCGCGCCTCCTGAGATTCGCGAAAGCGGCCTGAGACATCGTCTCAGGCCGCTTCTGCATGTTCCGGCAGAGCGTCAGCGCTCGAGCCAGCGCAGCGGGATGTCGATGACCACTTCGGTCCCCTCACCCTCGCTCCCCCGCCAGTCGATCGTTCCGCCGAGCTCGCCCTGGATCAGGGTGCGGATGATCTGCGTGCCCAGGCCCTGACCGATCCGGCCCTCCGGGAGCCCGTGGCCCGTATCGCGGACCGTCACGCGGAGGTTGTCCTCGGTGCGCTTGGCGTCGATGGTCACGACACCCTCCTGCCCGGCGAGGCCGTGCTCCACCGCATTGGTCACGACCTCCGTCAGGGCCAGGGCCAACGGAGTGGCGTACTCGCTCGGAAGCACGCCGAAGTGTCCCGTCGACTGGGTGCGGGCGCGCGTGTTGGGAGCCGACGCCACTTCGGCGACGAGCTTGAGTACCCGATGGAAGACCTCGTCGAAGTCGACCTTCTGCGTCAGCCCCTGGGCGAGGGTGTCGTGCACCACCGCGATCGCGTCCACGCGGCGCATGGCCTGCGTGAGAGCATCTCGTGCCTCGTCGGAGTGCGTGCGCCGCGCCTGGATCCGGAGCAGGGAGGCCACGGTCTGCAGGTTGTTCTTGACGCGGTGGTGGATCTCCCGGATCGTCGCGTCCTTGGTGATGAGTTCCTGCTCCTGGTGGCGCAGCTCTGAGACATCGCGGCAGAGCACGATGGCCCCGATGCGCGTGCCGTGATCCTTCAGGGGAATGGCGCGGAGCGAGACCGTCACGCCACGCGCCTCGATGTCCGTCCGCCAAGGTGCCCGCCCGGTCACCACCACGGGCAGCGACTCGTCGACCTGCCGGGAGGGCGGCACGAGCCGGGTGGTCACCTCGGCAAGGGACTCCCCCTCCAGCTCATCGTCGAAGCCCATCCGATTGAACGCGGACAGTGCGTTGGGGCTGGCGAAGGTCGTGATGCCGTCCACGTCGATCCGGATCAGACCGTCGGACGCCCGCGGAGCGCCACGGCGCGGCGACGTGGGGGCTGCCGGGTCCGGGAAGCTGCCGTCCGCGATCATGCGGAACAGGTCGTTGGCACACTCGTCGAAGGTGATCTGCTGACGCGACGGTGTACGCACCTCCCCGAGGTTGGTGTGCCGGGTGACCACGCCGATCACGCGGGGAGCCTTGTCCTCTCCGCGACGCTCGATGACGATCGGGACGGCGCGGACCCTGGTCGGTGTCTCCTCGAACCAGTCGGGCGAGGAGGAGTCCACGATCTCCGCCGTCTCGAATGCGCCCTGCACCTGCGTGCGCCACTGCGGACGCACCCGCTCCCCGACGATGTCGCGGTAGAAGAGAGTCGCCGCGCCGCTCGGTCGTGCGTGCGCGACGGCGACGAACGATCCGTCGTCCGTCTGGATCCACAGGACGATGTCGGCGGAGGCGAGGTCCGCGAGGAGCTGTCCGTCGCCGGCGAGCCGGTGCAGCCACTCCACGTCGTCGTCGGTCAGAAGGCCCTGGGCCTGGGCGAGATCACTGAGGGTTGACACCTCACCAGCCTAGGCTCCCCCGCCTCAGAGGATGGCGAGCGACGTCGCGCGCCACCGTCGGTCCAGCCCCTCGAGCCGGATGGCCACGGCGCGTGTGCGCCCCGGCCCCGCCACCACCACGACCGCCTCCACGATGCCGTCCCGCGGGTGGGTCACCCGTACAGTGCGGATGACGAAGGTGGGCCGGGTCGGCGCGACACCACGAGCGCTGCGCGCGCGGGCGGCGAGGTTGGCCCGGACGACCACGCTGCGGTAGGCCTCCTCGCTGAACCACCGGGCGAGCTGGTCCACCTCCCGCACCCCCGCCAGCGCCTCGAGCGCTCCCTGGGTGAGGCTCCGTACGAGAAGTGCGGGGTCCGGAAGCTCGTCGGCCGGGGTGGGCTGCGGTCCGAAGTACTCGGCCAGCATCATCTCGATCTCCCTTCGAAGGGGTCGGCGAGCCGTCAGTAGAACACGTTCCCGGTGCGCCGCGGGCGCCACCGGCCCAGGTCTGTGGACAACCCGTAGACGACCGCACCACAGGCCGGAAGGAGTGCGGTCTCGGCAGGGATGTGGATAACTCGGAGGAGGTGACACCCGCCCCTACGCTCGGTCGGGTGCACTGGGAATCCCTCTTCGACGACTTGGAAGGACAGCTCGCCGCGGAGTGGGAGGCGGAACGCGCCGCCCGCGACGCCGAATCCGAGCGGCTCCGCATCGCCCGGCTCGATCTACGCGCACGATTGCGGCATCTGTGCGACGAGCGCACCGACACGACGCTTCACCTCGCCGACGGGACCCGCGTCCCCGTCGGGCTGCGGTCCTTGGGAGTGGACTGGCTCGCCGCCGTCTCCCGAGTGCCCCAGGGCGCGCGCGTGCCGAGCTCCATGCTGCTGATCCCGATGACGTCGGTCCTCGGAGTCACCGTCGACCATGGTTCGATGCTGAGCAGCCTCGTCGACGAGAGCCCGGGAGCGCCGACGCTCCGCGAGCGGATGTCGCTGGGTTTCGCTCTCCGCGACCTCGCCCGTCGTCGCCTCCCGGTGCACCTCCGTCTCCTCGTCGGGGACGACCTCCACGGGACCATCGATCGCGCCGCCGCCGATCATCTCGACCTCGCCGAGCATGACAGCGGCTCAGCTCGTCGGACCGACGCCGTCCGAGGATTCAGGATGGTGCCGTATGCGGCGCTGGCGGCGATCCGGGTGCAGGGGACGGCGACGCTCTGACGCTCAGCGGTGCCGCGCCGCGGAGGAGCCCCACAGCTCGGGGAAGCTCGCGGCCTGCGACTGCCGCCACAGGGCCATCCGGCGCGCCTCCTCCGTCTGCGCGGCCAGGTACTCCTCGATGCTCGGCTCCTCGATGCGCCAGCGCGCGGGAGCGCCGAGGGGGGCACCGCGAAGATGACCGGCGTGGACGAGCGCGATGACCTCGTCCACGTCGATGCTCAGCAGCTCTGCCACCTGCGCAGGCGCGAGGAACCGGGGGGTGTGCGGGTGCGGGGGTGTCATGCCCTCATTCTGGGCGCCCACGGCTGACGCCGTACGGGCAGGAGCGAGCCTGTGGATAACTCGACGGCCCTGCCCCCTGCTTCTGTGACCATATCGCCATGGCCCCGCTCTCCCGCTCCCCTCGTCGCTTCCGCGGTGATGCCCGCTTCGCGGTGGGCATCGTGCTCGTCCTCGCATCGATCGCCGGCGTCTGGTTCGTCCTCACATCGTCGGACCAGGCGGTCCCGGTGCTCCAGGCACGACGCACGATCGTTCGCGGGGAGGTCCTCCGTGCCACCGATTTCGAGACGGTCGATGTGGCGCTCGGCGCGGCGTCCGACGAGTACCTCCGGCCGGATCAGCTCCCGTCGGGACAGGTCGCCGTCCGAACGCTGACGGAGGGCGAGTTGGTGCCGAGGACGGCGACGGCGACGGCATCGGACAGCCGCACGACGACGGTCGTCGTCGAGAGCAGCGTGGGCCTCCCGGAGGACGTCGCGGCGGGAACCGAGGTGGAGATCTGGCAGGCACCGCTGCGCGAGGACGGACGCTCGTACGATGAACCCCGCATCCTCGTGGGAGACGTCGTCGTCCGCGCTGTCCTCGAGCCGGAGGGACTGCTGGCGGAGAACGCGGCGGAGCTGGAGATAGTGATCGATCGGAGCGACGTCGCTGCAGTCCTCGCCGCGGTCACCGGTGGCGCCGCGCTCTCCGTCGTCCCGGTCGGAGCCGGGTCGTGAGCGTCGTTCTCCTCGCCGTGACCCAGCCTCGAGCCGACGAGCTGGTCGCCGAACTCGAATGGGAGGGCGTCTCAGCGCTCAGCCTCCCGTCCGCGTCCGCGTCCGCGTCCGCGATCATCGCCCGTCTGCAACCGGATGTTGAAGCTGTCGTCACCCCCGCGACCAGGGCTGTGCTGACCCCCGAACTCCTCTCGGCGTGCGATCGCGCCGGCGTCCGCATCGTCACCCTCGGGGGCACGGACAGCCGGGCGGTCATGCGGATGGGCCTCGCCCCGCCCCTGCGCGCGGATGCCCCGGGGTGGGAGATCGCTGCAGCGCTCTCCGCCGATGTGCGGCCCCCCGCCGCGGGCCCATCGACGGCGGCGGCCCGCCTCACCGCCATCTGGGGGTCGCACGGAGCGCCAGGACGCTCCACGATCGCCGTTCAGCTCGCCGTGGAACTCGCGCGGCGCGGACGCCGGACGGCGCTGATCGACGCCGACACCGTGGCGCCCTCTCTGGCTCTGCTCCTCGGGATGGACGACGACGCCCCCGGGCTCGCGGCAGCCTGCCGTCGCGCCGAGGCCGGTGCGCTCGATCCGGCCGAACTGACCCGCCTGTCCGCCCGGCTCGCGGCAGGCGGCGCCGAGGTCGACGTGCTGGTGGGCCTCAACCGTCCGAGCCGCTGGCCCGAGCTCTCCGACGCGCGGATGCGGGCGACGTTGTCGGTCTGCCGCAGGTGGGCGGAAGAGACCGTGGTGGACGTCTCAGCCGCCGTCGACACGGACGAGGAGGCGATGTACGACGTGGTCGGCCCGCGGCGGCACGCCGCGACCGTCGCGACGTTGAGCGAGGCGGACCGGGTCGTGGCCGTGGCCCTGGCGGACCCGCTGGGGATCAGCCGCTTCCTGCGCGACCATGCGGAGCTGCGGCGTCTGGTCGGCCAGACGCCGGTGACGGTCGTCGTGAACCAGGTCCGTCCCGGGCCGCTCGGCCTCGACGCCCGAAGCCAGATCCGACGCACGCTGGAGCGGTTCGCCGGGCTCACCGACATCGCCTTCCTCCCGCTGGACCGTCGTGCCGTCGATGCGGCTCTCCTGCATGCCCGGCCGATCTCCGATGTCGCGCCGCGGTCGGCGCTGGTCGCCGCCATGCGTCGGCTCGCGGCCGGTCTCGACCCCTCCGTCTCCGTGGAGGCTACTGCCGGTAGCTCGACAGGAAGTTCCCGAGGCGCTCGACGGCTTCGCTCAGCACTCGCGGCTCTGGCAGGGTCACCAGGCGCAGGTGGTCCGGAGTCGGCCAGTTGAAACCCGTCCCCTGCACGAGCAGGATGTGCTCGGACACCAGCAGGTCGTAGACGAGCTTGGCGTCGTCGCGGATCTCATGCACGTCCGGGTCGAGGCGGGGGAACGCGTAGAGGGCGCCCTGAGGCTTCACGCAGGACACGCCGGGGATGGCCTCCAGCCCCTCCCAAGCGATGTCGCGCTGTTCATGCAGACGCCCCGTGGGAGCGATGAGGGCGTCGATCGACTGGACGCCGGACAGCGCCGCCTGCACGGCGTGCTGCGCCGGGACGTTCGGGCAGAGCCGCGTCGACGCCAGCAGCGTGATGCCCTCGATGAAGCCCTTGGCGTGGTCCTGCGGCCCGGTGACGACCATCCAGCCGGAGCGGTAGCCGGCCACGCGGTACGTCTTGGAGAGCCCGTTGAACGTGAGGCAGAGCAGGTCGGGGGCCAGGGTCGCCGTCGGGACGTGCACCGCGTCGTCGAAGAGGATGCGGTCGTAGATCTCGTCGGAGAGGATGAGGAGCTGGTGCTCGCGCGCGATCTGCACGAGACCTTCCAGCACCTGTCGCGAATAGACCACCCCGGTGGGGTTGTTCGGGTTGATGATCACGAGGGCCTTGGTCCGCGGGGTGATCTTCGACCGGATGTCCTCGAGATCGGGCTGCCAGCCCGCATCCTCGTCGCAGAGGTAATGGACGGGCGTCCCGCCGGCGAGGCTGGTCATGGCCGTCCACAGCGGGTAGTCGGGGGCGGGGATGAGGACCTCGTCCCCCTCGTCCAGCAACGCCTGCATGGTCATGGTGATGAGTTCGGAGACCCCGTTGCCGAGGTACACGTCATCGGGATCGAAACGGGGGAACCCGTCGATCTCCTCGTACCGGCTCACCACGGCACGCCGGGCGGAGATGATGCCCTTGCTGTCGCTGTACCCGTGGGCTGTGGGGAGCGCGGCGAGCATGTCGTGCACGATCTGATGCGGGGCGTCGAAGCCGAAGATCGCGGGATTGCCGGTGTTGAGCTTGAGGATCCGGTGGCCCTCTGCTTCCAATCGCGCCGCCTCGACGAGGGCGTTTCCGCGGATCTCGTACAGGACGTTCTTGAGCTTCGACGACTGGTCGAAGGTGCGCGATGGTGTCATCGATCAAGCCTACAGGGACGACAGGAGGGCCAATCCGCACGGACTGGCCCTCCTCGTCACCCGAAGGCTTACTTCTTCTTCTTGCTCTGCGCGCGCCGCTGCTCGCGGTTGCCCGCCGCCGGGGCGGCCGCCTCCGTGCGCTGCCCGAAGGCGCCGCGCGGCGCCTCCTCCGGCTCGGCCTGCTGCGGAGCCTGCGCCCGGGCCGCGGCCTGGCGCATCCTGTCGGTCGCGGCCTGCTGGACCTGCCCGCGGTCGTTGCGGACCTCGACCTCTCCGGCGTCGTTCGCCGCCGAGTACTCCAGGCGCTGCTCTCCGCCGTCGGTGGCGAGCCCCTTGGCCTCGACCTCTGCCGTCTCGGCATCGCCGGCGCGACGGACCTCGACCTCGAGGTTGTAGAGGTAGCCGACCGACTCCTCCTTGATCTGGCCCATCATCGACTGGAACATCGCGTAGCCCTCGCGCTGGTACTCGATGAGCGGATCACGCTGCGCCATCGCCCGGAGGCCGATGCCGTCCTTGAGGTAGTCCATCTCGTAGAGGTGGTCGCGCCAGCGGCGGTCGAGCACCTGCAGGACGACGCGACGCTCGAGCTCGCGGGTCGCGGCCTCGCCGAGCGACTCCTCGCGCTTCTCGTAGGCGATCTTCGCGTCCGACAGCAGCTCGCGCGTGAGGCCCTCGGCGGTGATGCCGCCCTTGCGCCCGGCCGCCTCCGACACGACCTCGTCGATCGTGACGCTCACCGGGTACAGGGTCTTCAGCTCGGTCCAGAGGGCGTCGAAGTCCCAGCTCTCGTTGTGGCCCTCGCCGGTGTGGTCCTTCACGACGCCGCTGATCGCGTCCTCGATGAAGTGCTGCACCCGATCCGCGATGTCGTCGCCCTGGAGGATGTGGCGGCGGTCGGCGTAGATCGCCTCGCGCTGACGGTTGAGGACGTCGTCGTACTTGAGCACGTTCTTGCGCATCTCGGCGTTACGCGCCTCGACCTGCGACTGCGCGCTGCGGATCGCCCGGGAGACGAGGCCCGACTCGATGGGGACGTCGTCGGGGAAGTTCGTGCGGGCCAGGATCGCCTCGGCGGCGCCCGACTGGAACAGCCGCATGAGGTCGTCGGTGAGGCTCAGATAGAACCGGCTCTCGCCCGGGTCGCCCTGACGGCCGGAACGGCCACGGAGCTGGTTGTCGATACGGCGGGACTCGTGGCGCTCGGTGCCGAGCACGTAGAGGCCGCCGGCCTCGATGACCTTCTCGGCCTCCTCCTCGACGACCTTCTTCATGGCCTCGTAGGTCTCGTCCCAGGCGACCTCGTACTCCTCCGGCGTCTCCACCGGGTCGAGGCCCTTCGCCTTCAGCTCCTGCACCGCGAGGAACTCGGCGTTTCCACCGAGCATGATGTCGGTACCTCGACCGGCCATGTTCGTCGCGACCGTGACGGCCCCGAGGCGGCCGGCGCGGGCGACGATCTCCGCCTCGCGCGCGTGGTTCTTCGCGTTGAGGACCTCGTGCTTGACGCCCTTCTTGGCGAGCAGGCGCGACAGGTACTCGCTCTTCTCGACGCTGGTGGTGCCGACCAGCACGGGCTGCCCGCTCGCGTGGCGCTCCGCGATGTCCTCGACGACCTGCGCGAACTTCGCTGCTTCGTTCTTGTACACCAGATCCGGCTGGTCCTTGCGGATCATCGGCTTGTTCGTCGGGATCGGGATGACGCCGAGCTTGTACGTCGACATGAACTCGGCGGCCTCGGTCTCGGCGGTACCGGTCATGCCGGCGAGCTTGTCGTAGAGGCGGAAGTAGTTCTGCAGCGTGACGGTGGCGAGGGTCTGGTTCTCGGCCTTGACCGGCACGCCCTCCTTCGCCTCGATCGCCTGGTGGATGCCCTCGTTGTAGCGGCGCCCGACGAGGATGCGCCCGGTGTGCTCGTCGACGATCATGACCTCGTCGTTCATCACGACGTAGTCGGTGTCCTTCTTGAACAGCGCGAGCGCCTTGATCGAGTTGTTCAGGAACGAGATGAGCGGCGTGTTGGCGGACTCGTAGAGGTTGTCGATGCCGAGATAGTCCTCGACCTTCTCGATGCCCGGCTCGAGGACGCCGACGGTGCGCTTCTTCTCGTCGACCTCGTAGTCCTCGCCGGCGACGAGCGTGCGGGCGATCTTGGCGAACTCCGCGAACCAGCGGTTCGCCTCGCCGGAGGACGGCCCGGAGATGATGAGCGGCGTACGGGCCTCGTCGATGAGGATGGAGTCCACCTCGTCGACGATCGCGAAGAAGTGCTCGCGCTGGACGAGGTCCTCCTTGCGCCAGGCCATGTTGTCGCGGAGGTAGTCGAAGCCGAACTCGTTGTTCGTGCCGTAGGTGATGTCGGCCGCGTACTGCTCGCGCCGCACGGCGGGCGTCTGGCCGGAGACGATGATCCCGGTCGTCATGCCGAGCGCACGGTAGACGCGACCCATGAGCTCCGCCTGGTAGCTCGCGAGGAAGTCGTTCACGGTGATGACGTGCACGCCCTCGCCGGCGATCGCGTTCAGGTAGGCGGGGAAGGTCGCGACGAGCGTCTTGCCCTCACCGGTCTTCATCTCGGCGATGTTCCCGAGGTGCAGGGCGGCGCCACCCATGATCTGCACGTCGTAGGCGCGCATGCCGAGCGTCCGCTTGGCGGCTTCACGCACCGCGGCGAAGGCTTCGGGCATGAGCTGGTCGAGCGTCTCGCCCTTCTCGTAGCGGGCGCGCAGCTCGGCGGTCTCGTTGCGCAGCTCATCGTCCGTGAGCTGGGAGATGTCCTCCTCGAGGGCGTTCACCGCCTTCACCACCTGGTTCAGACGGCGGATGATCCGCCCCTCACCTGCGCGCAGCAGCTTCTCAAGAGGATTCGCCACGGATGTCATCTCCCTGTCATTGGGTCATTCGCCGGCCGCCGTGAGGCGAGCGCCAGGCATACTTTGCCATGTTACCGGCCTGTGACCTCCACGTCGCCTGCATGGGTCCGCCGCGCCGCGTCCGGGAAGTTGCCCGGTATGCATATACTCGGCACTGCTTTCCATCCGCCAGCTTTCAGGAGACCGGTCATGTCCGTACGTCAGAGCCTGCTCGCCATCCTCGATCAGGGCCCCTGCTACGGCTACCAGCTGCGCCACGAGTTCGACCGCCGGACCGGATCGACGTGGCCGCTCAACGTCGGCCAGATCTACAACACCCTGGAGCGGCTCGAGCGCGACGGTCTCGTCCAGCGCGGGGAGGCCGACGACCACGGCCATGTCTACTGGCACATCACTGCGGCGGGGTCGGCCGAAGCGGCGCGCTGGCTCGCCGCTCCGGTGCTCCGCGCCCCGGCGACGCGCGAGGAGCTCGCCGTGAAGCTCGCCGTCGCCGCCACCCTGCCCGGAGTGGATGCCGCGACCATCCTCCGCAACCAGCGCGACGCCTCACAGCAGCGGCTGGACGAGCTGCGCCGCACGCCCTCCCCCGGGCTCGCGGCGGGCAGCCCAGAGGACCTCGCGTGGTCGCTCGTCCTCGACTCCCTCGTCTGCGCGGCGGAGGCCGAGCTGCGGTGGCTCGACAAGGCGGAGGCACGACTCGCGCAGCACCCGCATCCGGAGATGGCCCTGGAGCTCACGACCGAACGCCCCAAGAGAGGGCGCCCGGCGAAGACGGTGCCGTCCGCCGTCACCGGCGGCGACCCCGTCGCGGTCCCCGCCTGAAGCGTTCGCCGACGACGCCCGCCGTTCGCCTGGAGCGGATGCTCAGCCCGCGCACGCGCCCGGGAAACTAGGATCGGCACATGGCTGGATTTTGGGGCAGACGCAAACGCGAACAGGAAGAACTCGCCGCGCAGGACGCGGACCTCGCCCGGCGTGCGGAGCAGGCACTCGTCGCCGCCGACGAGCGCATCCGCACCACCTCCGACGAGCTCGTCTTCGCGGAGGCCGAGCTCGGCGAGTCCCTCACCGCCGACCTCAAGGCCGCGCTGCTGTCGGTGCGGACGCACCTGCGGGAGGCCTTCCAGCTCCACCAGCTCAACCACGACGAGATCCCGGACACCGACGAGGAGTTGCGCACGCGGAACGCGCGGATCCTGCAGCTCTGCGACTGGGCCCAGGACCTGCTCGACGAGAAGACCACCGTGCTCGCGGAGTCCGTCGCGAAGGTGCGGCGCGCGCCCGAGATCATCGCGCAGGTACGCGCGGACGCGGAGGCGCTGAGCGCCCGCATCCCGCAGACGGACGAGACCGTGTCCCGGCTGTCCGCCCGCTACTCCGACTCCGCCATGCACCAGATCACCGCGAGCGCCGCCGAGGCGGAGCAGTTGATCCGCTTCGCCACCCACAGCGCCGACATCTCGGAGCGCCGCCGTGCCGCGAAGCAGAACGAGGAGGCCAACCTCGCATTGGAGACGGCCACCGAGGCGACGCGTCGCGCGGGCGCCCTGCTCGATGCCGTGGAGGACTTCGAGATCGAGGCGCTGCGCGCCGAATCGACCCTCGCCGAGGTGATCGCCGATTCCCGCAACGACCTCATCGCGGCGCGGACCGCTCCCTCCACGCCCGCGGTGGCGGAAGCCGTCGCCCGTCTGCAGGCGGCTCTGGCCGCGCTCACTCCCTCGGGCCAGCCCAACGACCCGTTCGCCGAGCTCTCGCAGCTGCGCGAAGCGAACGCGGGCCTCGACCACGCCATCGCCACCGCGCGACACCGCGCAGAGAACCCCCTGCCGTCCATCGCGCAGGTGCAGCACGCGATGGACGACGCCGACCGCCAGCTGGGTGTCGCCCGCGGGCTCATCGCCGGCCACCGCGGATGGATCGGCGCCGACGCCCGCACACGGCTGGCGGAGGCTGAGCGGCTCCGGGTCGACCTGCCGGCTCTGCTGCCCGCCGAGGAGACCCGCGAAGCGGCACTGGCCCAGGCCCGCAGGGTGGCTCACCTCGCCGCAGAGGCTCTCCAGCTGGCACAGCGCGACATCGACTCCTCCCGCCCGCAGGACCAGGACTGGGGCGGCGGCGGCTGGGGTGGCGGTCCTCGTCGCGGCGGCGGCATGGGCGGCGGCGATCTCGCCTCCGGAATCCTCGGCGGGCTCGTCATCGGCAGCATCCTCGACGGCATCTTCGACTGACGCCCCTCCACGCGAGAACGGCCCGATCCCCGCGGGGATCGGGCCGTTCTCGGTCCTGTCAGGAGGCGAGCGCCTCGGCGGGCGGAGCCTGCGTGCTGAGGGCGATGACACCGTAGTCCCAGCCCTTGCGGCGGTAGACCACGCTCGGGTGATCGGTCCGCGCATCGACGAAGAGGAAGAAGTCGTGACCGACGAGCTCCATCCGGTCGACGGCCTCTTCCACTGTCATCCACTCCGCCTCGAAGCTCTTCGTGCGGATGACCACCGGGGAGTAGTCCTCTTCCTCCTCGGTCTGCACCGGGATGCTGCCCGTCGCCACGGCATGCAGCACCTCGGCGGAGGCCGGCTGCACGTCGATGCCTTCGAGCGATCCGCTGCCCTTCTCGAAGTGCGGGCCACGGGGGTGCTGCCGTCCGTCGACGCGCTTCTCCTTCGCGCGGCGCAGCTGCTCGGTCATCTTGTCGATCGCGAGATCGAGCGCCACGAACTTGTCTCCGTCGACCGCCTCGGCACGGACCACGGGCCCCTTCCCGACCAGCGTCAGCTCGACCGTCTCGTCCGGGATGCGACCGTTGCGGTAGACCCGGTGCGTGACCTTCACATCCAGACGTTGCGCCTTGGCGGCGAGGGTCTGGATCTTGGCGATCTTCTCTTCGACGACGGTGCGGAAGCGATCGGTGATGCCCACTCCGACGCCCACGATGCTCGTTTCCATTGCTGCCTCCTTGTCCCGGTCCACCCGGCCAAGGGCGGACCGTGGTCGCCTTGTGACACCCCACCGTAGTCCGACCCGCCGCGGATGTCACGGCCTGAGACCCTGTGTCTCCGGTGAGTCTCCGATGAACCTCATCCGGATCCGGTCGGCGACGGCGTGGCGGCGAGCGCGACGGCGCCGATGACGACGAATCCTGCGGCGGTGAGGGCTCGCGTGGACTCGTCGAGCGTGGCCCCCGTGGTCACGACGTCGTCGACCAGGACCGCAGACGCACCGTGCCCCTGTCGGCGCGCGCGCATCGCCCCGCGGACGTTGTCGGACCTCGCCGCAGCAGGCAGCTCCCGCTGATCCCGCACGCGCCGGGTGAGCGCGAGGACGCGTTGCGGCTCCGCGCCGGCGCGCCGCACCAGGAGCTCGGGCACCCGGTAGCCGCGCCGGCGGAACGCGGCCCGGGAGGTGGGGACGGGGATCACCCACGCCCCCGGCACGAGGGCGGGCAGGAGCACGGCGGCGAGTGCGACACCCAGCGGCCGGGCCAGCACGGTCTCCCCCGCGCCCTTCAGCCGCCGGATGCAGGAAGCGGCGGGGCCGTCCAAGACGAGGGCAGCCTGGACACGCAGCCCGTCAGGGGTCCGCACCTCCCGCGGAACGGGAGCGAGAGCGCCCAGGCAGGGGTCGCACAGCATGGTTCCGGGCTGCTCGCACCCCGCGCAGCTCGCCGCGAGCAGCAACGCCCCGGTCTCCGCGGCGAGCGCGCCGATCCGTGTCGTGATCCCCATGCCGAGATCCTGCCGCCGGAGACGTGCTCGCGTGTCATCCCGTGCCAGCGGTGAGATTGGTCCAGGGGGATCCCGTTCCGTGCAGGAACGGTCATTCGCCGGCGCGTGTGGCGAGGACGGAGACGCCTTCGGCGATCTCCCGCCACGCCGAACCGGCGTGCGCGAACAACTGCCCCGTGGTGTCCAGGATGCGCACGCCCGCAGGAGTCCTGGCACCGGCGATGGACGCGGCATCGCTGGGCGCGCTCTCCGCCGATGCCGGTCCGCCGACCGGCTGCACGATCAGCCGGGGCGTCGTGGAGTCCGTGAGCACGGCAAGGCGATCGGGTCCCAGCCAGACGAGCCCGGTCGACGGCTCGGTGAGCTGGATCAGCTGCCGCACCTCTCCGAGCTCTGTGGGGACCCCTGCGCCGTCCCGGACGATCGCCGCGACGACGACCCAGAGCTGGCCGCCGACGCGCACCACCGCTGCGATCCTGGCGCCGTCGGCGGCGACGCGGATGTCGGAGATGGCCGAGGCATTCGGCCACGCGCCGGCGACCTCGTGCCCGATGACGTCCGGGCCGACCGCGAGCAGTGCCTGTGGCGCCCCCGCGGGCACCGACCACACGTAGCCATACGGATCGAGGGACGGCTGCACGAGACCCGGGCGGGCATCCAGCTCGTTGCGGGCATCCTCGGTCGCCAGGTACACGTGGCCGTCGTCCAGCTGCAGCGCGGCGGTCGCATCGTCCGCGGCCACGTCGATCGCCGAGATCGGCTGCGGAACAGCCTGGATCTGCGCACTGATCCCGGGGATCGATGCGATCTCGTCACCGACGATGCGACCGAACCTGCCGTCCTCCAGCACGAGCGTCCCCGGTTCCGGCGTGGTGGCCACGACGTCGACGACGCCCGCATCGAGCGCTCTGCCGTCGACGCTGAAACGCACCTGGGTGACGTTCACCCCCGCGGCCTTCAGGGTGGCCTGCAGCTGTGTGCGCATCCGGGCCAGAGTGGTGTCGTCCAGGCTCGCCGCGGGGCGCGTCAACGCCACCTCCGCCGCCTGCCCCGTGATCAGCACCGCGTCCTGGGCCAGCTGGACGTCTGCGGGGAAAGCCGTCTGCACAGCCGGATCGAGCCACTCCGCCGGCGTGCCGCTGACGAGTGCCTGCGTGACGGTCGTCGCCGGACTCTGGCGCCGCGGGAACCATCGCATGTCCGGGACCAGCCGCGACCAGCGCGCGTCGAACCACTGCAGCGAGTATCCCTCGAACACGTTCGGGAACCTGCTCTGGTCGATCACCACGCCGTCCGGTGCCTCGGTGATCCGCCACTCGCCGTCCTCGCCACGGGCGAGAGCGAACGGCACGCTCGAATCGCCGGGGGCGCCGCTGTACGCCCCGGAGTCGTCGACGCTCGCGACCAGTTCGAGCAGGACCTGGACCTCGGCCTCCTCGGCGTCCTCGATCTGGTCGTCTGCGAGGTCGGAGGTGAACGTGCGGGCTTCGGGTCCGGCGTCGATGGAAACCCCCGCCGAAGGCCGCCAGCTGCGCTGCAGCGGCGGGGCCAGGAACTCCCGCGCCGTCGCCCAGTTGTCGGAGGTGGTGATGCCGGCTTCGAGGAACCCCTCCACGATCTCCTCCGGCCCCGCCCCCGCCACGGGACCGGAGGCCACCGGGAGCACATCGACGTCGTCAGGCGACTCCCCCAGCTCCAGCCCGACGGCGACGTCTCCGCTCGTCGGCAGCCCGGCGCACGCGGGAAGCAGGAGCGCGGCCAAAGCCAGAGCGGCGCCGCGGACGAATCGACTCCTCACGCGCGTGCTCATGACTGATCCTTCCCGTCGAGCAGATCGGAGTAGGCCTCGGCGATGGAGATCGGCTGCGTGGCATCGCCGAGTTCGGCGAGCGGCTCCTGCGGCTCCACCGGGATCGGGCTCGGACCGTCCAGCACTCCGTCGTGGCGCGGGATGGTGAGCACGAAGTGCGAGCCGACGCCGAGCTCCGACCAGACCGCCAGGGTCCCGCCGTGCAGCGTGGCGTCGCCGAGGGCGATCGACAGACCGAGCCCCGTGCCGCCGATGGTGCGCTGACGCGACGGATCGGCCCGCCAGAAACGATCGAACACCCGTTCCGCGTCCCCGGGGTCCATGCCGAGCCCGAAGTCGCGGACACCCGCCGCCACCGCGTGCTGGTTGCTGTCCACCGTGACGACGACCGGGCGTCCCTCTCCGTGCTCGATCGCGTTGCCGATGAGATTGCGCAGCACCCGCCGCACGCGGCGTGGGTCCATGTCCACCGGCGAGTAGCCCCCCGGCGCCACCAGACGGACCTCCGTGCCGTGTCCTTCCGCGAGCGGCCGCATCTGCTCGATGACGTCCTCGGCGAGCTGCGCGAGACTCGTCGCCTCCAGCTCGAGCTGCACGGACCCCGCGTCGTAGCGGCTGATCTCCAGCAGGTCGGCCAGCAGCGTGTCGAACCGCTGCACCTGCGCGTGCAGGAGCTCGGCGGTGCGTGCGGTCGTGGGGTCGAACTCGTCGCGCTGGTCGTTGAGCATGTCGGCGGCGAGACGGATCGTCGTCAGCGGGGTCCTCAACTCGTGCGACACGTCGGACACGAAGCGCTGCTGGACCATGGACAGCTCGCCGAGCTCCTTGATCTGCGCCTCGATGCTGTCGGCCATCGCATTGAACGAGCGGCCGAGGGTCGCGAGCTCGTCCTCGCCGTGCACCTCCAGCCGCACCCCGAGGTCGCCCGCCGCGAGCCGCGCGCTCGTCTCCGCCGCCTGGACGATCGGGGTGGACACCGTCCGCAGCACGATCCAGGAGATGGCCGCGACGATGGCCACCAGCCCGATCCCGGCGATCCACAGGGTGCGTTGCACGAAGACGAGGGTCTGGTCGGCGTCGGCGAGGTCGTAGGCGAAGTAGATCTCGAAGGATCCGGCCTGCGGCACCTGGAGCTGCTGCCCCACGACGATGCCCGGCACCACGCCGCCGTCCTCCGTGGGCAGGGCGACGGACTGCCAGGCCTGACGGTCGTCGAACTCGCGAACCCTGGCCTGCAGCTCGGGGCTCAGCAGATCCGGCGTGAGGCCGGCGGTGAACCCGTTGAGCCGGACCGCCCCCGAGCCGTCCTGGATCTTGAAGCCGGCGAGCAGGTCGGCACTCGACGTCCGGGAGAGGGTGTCGGGAATGCCGTTCCACAGATCGGTCAGAGCGGCGGGATCGTCGCCCACCTCCGCCACGTCCAGGAGCGACTGTGCCTGGTCCACCGCTCGCCGTGCGTCCTCCAGCGCGACGTTCTTCCGGGACACGAAGAGGTCGTTCTGGATGACGAGCGCCATCGTGACGCACGTGATGAAGATCGCCAACGACGTGGCGATCAGGGTGATCGCGAGGGTGCGGAACCGGAGCGACCGTCGCCACAGCGCCGCCAGCACGTCCGGCCAACCGCGCCAGTCGCGGAGGACGGCGACGGCCGTGGTCGCTGTCGTCGCGGCCATGGGGTCCCTAGGTGACGCTGCCGGCGCGGTAGCCCACGCCGCGGACCGTCATGACGATCTTGGGGTTGTCCGGGTCGAGCTCCACCTTCGCCCGCAGACGCTGCACGTGCACGTTCACGAGCCGGGTGTCCGCCTTGTAGTGGTACCCCCAAACCTGCTCGAGGAGCATCTCCCGGGAGAACACCTGCTGGGGCTTGGAGGCGAGGGCCACGAGGAGCTGGAACTCCAGCGGCGTGAGGGCGATCGGCGTCGTCCCGCGGCGCACCTCGTGTGCGTCCACGTCGACGGTGAGGTCGCCGATCCGCAGCTGCTCGCTGGAGGCCTGCGGCGTCGGCCGCAGCCGGGTGCGGATGCGCGCCACGAGCTCCTTGGGATTAAACGGCTTGACCATGTAGTCGTCGGCCCCGACCTCGAGACCGCGCACCACGTCGGCCGTGTCGCTGCGTGCCGTCAGCATGATGATCGGCACCCCCGACTCGGCGCGGATCCGCGTGCAGATCTCGATGCCGTCCATACCGGGGAGCATCAGGTCGAGGAGCACCAGGTCGGGACGCTGCGCGCGCCACTCGTCGACGGCGCGTGCGCCGTCCGCGCAGAACACCGGCTCGAATCCCTCCGTGCGCAGCACGATGCCGATCATCTCGGCGAGCGCGGTGTCGTCGTCGACCACAAGGATGCGTGAGGTCATAACTGTTACCTTATGGCACCGAGTCCCGCCCTCCGCAGGTCTGCGCCTCAGCGCGAGGATATGACACGATGGGAGCGCACGACGGAGGGAGGCCCGTGAGCGGCCAGACGTGGACCCCAGCTCCCCGGAAGGGCATCATCCCCCTTCACCCGCTGACCTTCGGCATGCTGCTGGGCAAGGCCTTCGCGGCGCTGCGGCACAACCCCAAGGTCCTGTTCGGGTTCGCCGTCGTCATCCAGCTCATCGTCGTCATCGCCACCGCCGGGGTGATGGGCGTCGTCCTGTTCACGACGTTCTCCCGCTTGGAGACGGTCTCCCCCTCCTCCCCCGACTTCGAGGCCGTGTTCGCCGGCACGATCGCCATCAACCTCCTCGCCGGGCTCCTCGTCGGGCTCGCATCCATCGCCTTCACCGCTCTCATGCAGGGCGTCGTGGCCGCCGAGGTCGGCTATGCCACGGTCGGCGTCAAGGCGACGCTGCGCATGCTGTGGCGTCGGATGCTCCCGGCGTTCTGGCGGCTCGCCGGTTTCGCGTCCCTCTCGGTGCTCGCCCTCTTCGGCGGCCTCGCGATCGTCGCGGGTGTCATCGGCGCGCTCATCGCCGGCGGCCTCGGCGGCACCCCCGAGATGATCGGCATCGTCGTGCTCGTCGTGGTCCTCCTGGGCCTGGCCGCGATCCCGCTCACGGTGTGGCTGTCGACGAAGCTGCTGCTCGTCCCCTCGATCCTCGTGCTGGAGCGCGCGCGATTCCGGGGGGCGTTCGTGCGGTCCTGGCGCCTGACCCGCGGCCGCTTCTGGGTCGCGTTCGGCGTGACCTTCCTCATCAGCCTGATCATGGGCCTGGCGATGCAGGTGGTCAGCTTCCCGACCGCCATGCTCTCCTCGTTCCTCGGCACCGTCATCGCGCCGACCGGAGCCAGTGAGCCGAGCGCGGTCGTCGGGTACGTCTTCGCCCTCCTCGCCCCGCAGGTGCTCCTCTTGATCCTGCAGGCGATCGCCATCGTCGTGCAGAGCACCGGCGGCGTCCTCGTCTATCTCGACTGCCGGATGCGCTACGAGGGTCTCGACCAGGCCCTCCTCTCCCATGTCGAGCGCCGAGACCTCGGCATCCCCGAGGAGCAGCTCGGCGATCCCTTCGCGGTCGATCCCTCGCGGGCCGTCACCAGCGCTCCCCCGCCGCGCCAGGTGCCGGAGCACGTCATGATGACGCAGGCATACGGTGCCCCCGGGTACGGCACCCCCGGGTACGGTGCTCCCGGATACGGGGCTCCCGGGTATCCGGCGCCGGGTGCGCAGACGGTGCCTCCCGCTCCCCCCTCGTTCGCCCCGCCGCCCCCGCCCGCACCGGCGCCTCCGGCCTCACCCCCCGCCGAGGCAGGCGGCGGATGGACGGCTCCGGGCAGCGCCCCGCAGCCATGATGCGGCGCTTCGACGACGTCTTCGTCCCGGACGGGGACGAAGCACGACGCTGGGCCGAGGAGGAGCTGTCCAACCCGCGGTACGCGGACGCCAAGCCCACCTGGTTCGATCTGCTCGCCCGCGATGTGATGCGCTTCCTCACCGATCTCTTCAGCGGAGACAACGGGGCGAACGTCGGCCCGACCGCGCTCATCGTCGTCACGATCCTCATCGCCGCGGCCCTGGTCACCGCGTTGATCGTCTGGGGACGCCCCCGTCGCTCCCGGACGATCCGGCGCACGCCCGGCGACCTTCTCGGTGCCGCCGACGACCGCAGCGCCGCACAGCTCCGCGCCGATGCCGAGCGCAGCGCACGCCAGGAGGACTGGGACACCGCCGTCGTGCTCCGGTATCGCGCGATCGCCCGCAACCTGCTCGAGCGCGACCTCATCGATCCGGCGCCCGGCGCGACCGCGCAATCGCTCGCCCGCTCCGCGAGCGCGGTGTTCGCCGATGAGGCGGACGCCCTCCGGCACGCCGCCGCGTGCTTCGACGATGTGCGCTATCTCCGGCACCCGGCCACCGAGGACGACTACCGGCACCTCGCTGCGACCGACGAGCGCCTCCGTGCCCGCCGCCCCGAGGAGGTGCCCGCATGACGACGACCGCACCCGACGTCGCTGCCGGCGGCACCGCCGAGCGTCCGCGGCGTCGCACCGCCTCCGTCCTCGGATGGCTCCTCGTCGCGGCACTCGTGATCGCGGTCGCCCTCGCGGCCTCCCAGCTCGCGGCGAGCGGACCCGGCGCGCGCGGCACCCTCGACCCGGAGAGCCGCTCGGGAACCGGCGCCCTCGCCCTGGCCGAGATCCTGCGGGATCAGGGGGTCGAGGTGGAGGTGGTCCGCTCCCGGGCCGCAGCCGTCGCCGCTCTCGACGCGGACAGCACCCTCGCCCTGACCAATCCCTACGCCCTCTCGGACGACGCGCTGGCGGATATCCTCGCCCCGGCCGACCGTGTCGTCTTCCTCTCCACGGGGACACACCTGCTGAGCGAGCTCGCCATCGGTGAGAACGCCTCCGGCCCGGCGTCGCCGCGATCAGCCGGGTGCGCCGTGCCCGCCTTCGCCGAGATCGGCGAGATCCGCCCCGATCGGCTCTTCGCCCCCGCCGACGGCGTCACCGGCTGCTTCGGCGAAGACGGCGCCGCGGCCGTCCTCGTCGACGAGAGGAACGGATACCGCGCGGTCGTCGAGGGAGTGAAGCTGTTCAGCAACGCGGCTCTCGCCGAAGACGGCAACGCCGCGCTCGCCCTCGCCCTTCTGGGGCAGACCGACCGGGTCGTCTGGTACGTGCCGTCCTTCGAGGACACCGACATCGAGACCGCCACCCCCGACACCCTCGGCACGCTCACCCCCGAATGGGTCACGCCGGCGATCCTGCTGCTGCTCACCGCCGGCCTTGCCGTCGCGATCGCCCGAGGCCGGCGATTCGGTCCGCTCGTCGCCGAGACGCTCCCCGTCACCGTGCGTGCGTCGGAGACCATGCACGGACGCGCCCGCCTCACCGCCAGGGCCGCCGACGCCCCGCACGCCGCCGAAGCGCTCCGGGAAGGAACCCGAAGACGACTCGCGCGACGTCTCGGGCTGGCCGTGCATGCGGACGCGGACGAGATCGCCGACGCCGCCGCCGATCGCCTCCGGATCCCCCGCGGCACACTGCAGAGCCTGCTGGCGGGGCCACCGCCCGGCGATGACGCCGCGCTCGTCGTCCTCGCCCGACGCCTGGACGAGCTGGAGACAGCCGTGGAGACGAGCACACAGTCCCCGGGGAGCCGCGGATGAGCATCCGTCCACCCCGCATCCCTTTCACGACCGAAGCCGAGGAGACCCCGTGACCGACGAGAACAGTCCCGCCGACGACGCCGCGCTGCGGCAGGCCATGCACCACGTCCGCAGCGAGGTCGACAAAGCGGTGGTGGGCCAGGCCGGCACCGTCACCGGTCTCCTCGTATCGCTCCTGGCACGGGGCCACGTGCTGCTGGAAGGGGTGCCGGGGGTGGCGAAGACCCTCGTCGTGCGCTCGTTCGCACGCGCCTTGGGCCTCGACACCAAGCGGGTGCAGTTCACGCCCGACCTGATGCCGGGTGACGTCACAGGGTCTCTCGTCTATGACGCCCGGACCGGGGAGTTCGACTTCCGCGCGGGACCGGTCTTCACCCACATCCTGCTGGCGGACGAGATCAACCGCACACCGCCGAAGACACAGGCGGCACTCCTGGAGGCGATGGAGGAACGCCAGGTCTCGGCGGACGGTGTGAGCCGCGCGCTGCCCGATCCCTTCCTCGTCGCCGCGACGCAGAACCCGATCGAGCACGAGGGGACGTACTCGCTGCCGGAGGCCCAGCTCGACCGCTTCCTGATGAAGCTCGTGGTCGGCATGCCGGAACGCGATGCCGAGGTGGCCGTGCTCCGGCGCCACGCGCAAGGCTTCTCCCCGCGCGAACTCACGGGAGTGGAGGCTGTGATCGGCGCCGACGAGATCCGAGCCGCCCAGCGCGCCGCAGCCCGGGTGGACGTGACCGACGACGTCCTCGGCTATGTGGTGGATCTGGCCCGGGCGACGCGGCAGTCGCCGTCCGTGGAGCTCGGCGCCAGCCCCCGCGCTTCGACCGGCCTCCTCGCCGCGGCGAAGGCCTGGGCGTGGCTGAACGCCTCCACCGCCGTGACCCCCGACCACGTCCAGACGATGCTCGTGCCGGTGTGGCGGCATCGCCTCCAGCTCCGCCCCGACGCCCAGATGGAGGGCGTGTCCGCCGACGCCGTACTGACGTCGGTGGTCCAGCAGACCCGGGTGCCGATCTAGGTGTTCGTCACGGGCCGTCTCGCCGTCGCCCTCGCCGTCGGCATCGTGCCGCTGGTCCTCGCCGGACTGGCGGGCTTCCCGCCCTACGCCGTCCTGGGCGGGTGGATGGGTCTCTGCGCCCTCCTCGTCGCCGTCGATCTCGTCTTCGCAGGGGACCCGCGCGCGGCGACCGTCACCCGCCGTGTCCCGTCGCGCGCGCGCCTCGGCGAGCTGATCCCGGTCAGCGTGGCGGTGGAGAACCGCGGGGCCCGGCTGCTCGACGTCCTCCTCCGCGACGCCTGGCAGCCCACTGCGGGAGCGCCGTCCGAGCGGCAGCACCTGCGGATCCCGCCCGGCGAACGACGGCGGGTGGACATCCCCCTGCGTCCGCGGCGCCGGGGCGAGCTCGTCAGTGCCTTCGTCGCGCTCCGTTCCCGAGGCCCCCTGGGGCTCGCGGGCCGACAGGCGCAGCACCCCGTCCGCGGCGCGATCCGCGTGCTCCCGGCCTTCACCTCACGCAAGCATCTGCCCTCCCGGTTGGCGCGCCTGCGCGAGCTCGACGGCAACACGAGCATCCAGGTCCGCGGCCAGGGCACCGAGTTCGACTCGCTGCGCGAGTACGTCCGCGGGGACGACGTCCGCTCCATCGACTGGCGGGCGACGGCGCGGGCGGGTACGACGATGCTCCGCACGTGGCGTCCCGAGCGGGACCGGCATGTGGTCCTCATCGTCGACACCGGGCGCACGGCTGCCGCCAGGGTCGGTGACGGCACGCGGCTCGATGCGGCATTGGAGGCGGCGCTCCTGCTGTCGGCGCTCGCCGCACGGGCGGGGGATCACGTCCACCTCCTCATGCACGACAGGGTCACCCGGGCACGGGTGACCGGAGTGGACGGCGCTGCGCTCCTGCCCGCGATCACCGATGCGATGGCTCCGGTGCACGCCCGACTCGTGGACACGGATTGGCATGCGGCCTTCGCAGCGGTGCGTACGCTGACCACGCGCCCTTCCCTTCTCGTCGTCCTCACGGCGCAAGACGCCGCCGAATCGGCTCGCGGCTTCCTCGGCGCCTTCCCCGACGCCTCCCGGGCCATGACGGTGCTGGTCGGCTCGGTGACGGACGACGGCATCGCCGCCCTCGCCCGCGCCAGGCAGTCCAGAGAGGACGTCTACCTCGCCGCCGCCGCCGAGCGCACGCTGCGGGACGCCGAGAACGTCGCCGACGCGATCCGTCGGGCCGGTGGCGAGGCCATCGCCGCGGATCCCGAAGACCTTCCGCCGCGGATCGCCGACCGCTACCTCGAGCTCAAGGCGGCGGGGCGGCTCTGACCGCGGAGGCCGACCCTCACCCGGCGACGAGCCGCGGCGTGCCGGACTCGTACTCCACGAGATCACCCGTCTCGCCGCGACGAGACGCGCGTCGGCCGACCACGAGCATGTAGATGAGGAAGACGGCGAGTGCCGCAGCCCCGATGCCGATCTTGATCGGCCACGGCAGCGCCCATCCGGTCACGAAACCCTCGACGAGTCCGGAGAGGAAGAGCGCGAACACGAGCCCGAGGGCGACGGTGGCCAGCGCCCTGCCCTCCTCCGCGAGCGCCTCCGCGCGGGTGCGGTGACCGG
The DNA here is from genome assembly GCF_004794355.1 of Microbacterium sp. K36. Taxonomy (NCBI): domain Bacteria; kingdom Bacillati; phylum Actinomycetota; class Actinomycetes; order Micrococcales; family Microbacteriaceae; genus Microbacterium; species Microbacterium sp. K36. The sequence goes on from NZ_SSDN01000042.1 coordinate 38,610, forward strand.
GTGCGACCCAGGCCCAGAACATGTGCAGACCGGCGGCCGCAGCGACGAAGATGCACGTCATCTCGAGCATGCCGTGCGGAAGGATGTACAGCACCATGAGGTCGGCCTTGTCATGGACGGCCATCACCGCTCCCGAGGTGCCGAGACTCATGGCGTTCTGCACGAGCATGGAGACGGGCCAGATCCCGGTCACGCCGAACAGCACGCACTGCATCGCGATCCAGGCGTTGTTCGTCCAGACCATGCCCATGAACACCGCGGCGGGGTTCTCCGTGTAGTACCCGGTGAAGCTCTCGTCGGCGTATTGCTGAAGAGTGTCGGGCGGCCCCAGAGTGGCGACCAGGGCGGGGTCGCTCGCGATCCAGGCCGCGGTGCCGACGGCGACGGCCACGAAGGCGAGGGCGATGACGAGGGTCGTCCACCGCAGCCGGTACAGGGCTGCGGGAAGTTGGAGGCGGAAGAACCGCGACGTCTGCGTGAGGATGCTGTCGGCAGCACCCGTGAGCCGGAGCCGCGCGCGCACGAGGATCGTGGAGAGGTAGGCGCCTTGCGGCGACTCCCCGACCGACGTCTTGAGCTCCGCGAGATCGGCCGAGGCGGCGCGGTACCGCACGATGAGCTCATCGACCCCGGCGCCGTCCAGACGGGCGCGGCTGAGGGTGTCCAACCGTTCCCATTCGGACCGGCGCGCATCGGTGAGGGCATCGGCATCCACCTGATTTACTGTACTCATGTCCGCGCAGATCGACGTCTCCGACGAGGTGCTCTCCGGGGAGGCGGTCGCGATCGACGTCCAGCCCGTGGGGTTCCTCCTTCGGGCGGCCGGGGCCGTCATCGACATGCTGCTCGGCTATGCCGTCTTCCTCGGATCGATCCTCCTGCGCATCTGGCTCCTCGACATCGGCGTGCTCGACCCGGCCACGGACCGCATCGCCCTCGTGGCCTCCCTCGTCCTCAGCTTCGTCGTCCTGCCGATCACGATGGAGGTGGCGCTGAAGGGACGCAGCCTCGGAAAGCTCGCCGTCGGCGGCAGGATCGTGCGGATGGACGGCGGAGCGGCCGGATTCCGCCACGCGTTCATCCGCGCGCTGCTCGGCGTCCTCGAGATCTACCTCACCTTCGGCGGCCTCGCGGTGCTCGTCGGCGCCTTCACCGCACGATCCCAGCGCCTCGGCGACCTCGTCGCCGGCACGTACAGCCAGCGTGTGCGCACTCCGAAGCTGGTCACGCTCACACCGGTGCTGCCTCCGCAGCTGACGGCGTGGGCGCAGGTGGCCGATGTGGCGCGCCTTCCGGACCGACTCGCCCGGCGCATCTCGCAGTTCCTCGTGAGCGCTCCCCGCATGCTCCCGGCTGCGCGGGAGCGGGTGGCCCGCGACCTGCTCACCGAGGCCGCGCCCTTCATCTCCCCCCTGCCGGCTGCGCCGCCGGAGCTCGTCCTGGTCGGTGTCACCGTTCTCCGGCGGGAGCGGGAAGGCCGTGCGCTCGCCAACGCGGACCGGCGTGCGGAGCGCCTGACCGGTCGTCGTCTGAGCGTCTGACGATCTCGTCGGCTACGCCGGTCAGTGGCGGTCGACGCTCATGCGCGCAGCGCCTCATGGCGGACGACGAGCCATCCCGCGGGGACCGAGAGCCGGTCGGCGTGCGGCGCGCAGAGGTCGTGCGCCTGCGGATCGTTCGCCGCGCCGAGCGGGCCGAGCGCGGCCATCTGGTCGCCGTAGTCATACGTGAGGGTGGCCACGGCCTCACGCGCGCAGCCGACCTTCGAGCACAGTCGTCCGTCCATCTCCGTCAGCGTACGACCCCATCCGACTGTGGCGGCGGTGCCGCGCCGGAAGCGGCCGCTGCGCCTAGACTTTTCGACATGCCCCGTCGCCGTTCCGTCCCCGCCTCCACCGCTCGCCGCGGTGCCAGGCACGGCCGACACGGGCGCCTCGGGCGCAGCGAGGTCGTCAAGCCTCCGCTCGCCCCTTTGGACGGGCGCATCGATCGCTTCGATCTCACCGTGGGCACCGCGGTCGAGTTCCTCCGCGGGACGTGGCCGGAGCTCCAGGACGTCCGGTTCGAGATCGGTGCGCTGCCGTCGTACGACGCCGACGGCGAGGTGCCGCGCTGGCATCTCGACCGTGAGCAGCGGAGGATCGTCCTCTTCCGCATCCCCATCGAACGCCTTCTTCCGCCCGGTCACGACGACGCCGCGCATCGACGGATGGCGATCGAGAGCGCTGTCTTCCGCGCGGCGGCCGAGTACGTCGGCCGGGAGCCGTGGGATCTGGGCCACGACCACTGATCCGGCTCGTCAGGGGTAGACGGTGATCGACGTCTCGACGCCAGGGGACGGCGGAACCGGGAGCACGGCAACCGCGCCGGGCGCGGTCATCGTGACGGCGGCGTGCACCTCGCCGGAGGGACGGAGGAGATAGGTCGTGTCGGGCGCGACGTCGATGCCGCGGGTCTCCCCCGCCGGGATGACGATCTCCTCGGGTGAGCCACCGTCGATCGGCGAGAGGGAGACGGTGGTGTCCTCGTCGGACGTGTTGGCCAGCTGCAGTCGCGGAGACGGACCGGCCGGCACCGCGAACGCGACCTCCGCATCGATCTCGGGGGCGGGGGTGACCCACGCGAAGTCGGAATCGGCTCCGAAGCCGTCCTGCTGACGGACTCCCGCGATGACCGGGGCATCGGCCTCGATCTCCACGGTGTACGTCCCGGGCTCGAGGCCGCTGAGCGAGACCTGGGCCGGCTCGTCCGCGGTCAGCGGCACCGTGAACTCGTCCAGACCGGCGCCGCCGCCCTCGGCGGTCACCCGGACCTGGGCGAGCGCGTCCGCGCCGGGAGCAAGCAGTCGCAGCACCGTCATGTCCCCCTGGTCCCCCGTCGCGGCGAACGCCTGCACGCCCGGGAGCACGACGCGCTGCTGAGGACCGGGCACCGCCTCCTGCTGGTCGGCCCCCACCGGGTCGAGCACCTGCATCAGTGCAGACTGCAGGACAGCGCGGACCGGTGCCCCGACCGCGCTCACCTTGACGACGGGGATGTCGTTCCCTGCGGCGATGGAGGTCAGTGGCAGCGCCGTCTGCGTGCGCGGAGGGACGATGACGGTACGACCGCCACGCGCCGATCCGTAGACGGCGAGGGTCACGGTCGCGGGGACATCGGACGCGTTGGCGAGGAGGACCACGTCCTCGGCTCCGGTGCCCACCGACCCGCCGATGAGCCACGACTCCAGCCGCGGGATCCCGCAGGGCGAGGCCGCGAAGCCGGCGAGGTCATCCGCGGCGAGGGTGGACGACTCGGCTCCCGCGATGAGCGGCGCCGTGCGTCCCTCGACGGCGCCGGTGAGCACGGGCACCTCCTGCCCGTCCACCAGATCCGGGACGGCGAGCCCCGCCTGCGACGGGACACCGCTCGTGCCCCCTGCCGTGAGTTCAGGAGTCGCCGCCCGGCGCATCTCCGACGGGGCGGCCGTGTTGCGACCGAGAGCGCGGAAATCTCCCGCGCACACCAGGACGCTGTCCCCGGGGAGCGGAGTCACCTGCTGCTGTGCCGGCTCGTGCGTCACTGTCGGCCAAGGGGCGTGCACGGCGGTCGCGACGCCCAGCACACAGGCCGCGGCGACCACGACTCCGGTGACGACGCGCGCACTGGTCGCGGCGACGCGGAACGCACGGGTGCCGGTCATCGGTGGTCCTCCTCGGTGCCGGTGCTTCCTCGAGTCTCGGCGGACGCATGGTCCTCGGTGGGATCGCCGTCCGGCACGTCGTCATGGTCTTCGTCGGTCGGGTGCGCGTCGGCGATCGGGGCGAGCGCCTCGTCGGCGAGCGCGGGCTCGTCCTGCGGATCCTCGACGGTGCCGACCGGCGGCACGTCGGCTGCGTCTGGCACGGTGTCCTCCGCATGGCGCGGGAGCACCAGCGGCTCCTCCGGCGCCCTGCCGACGATCCGCGACTGCGCCCGCGCGGCCCGACGCGACGCGCGCGTCGGGATGGACAGGAGCAGCGCGGCGAGCAGGACCAGGAGCTGCACCGTCACGACGAGCCGGGCGGTGCCCTCCTGGGTGGCGCTCAGCGATGCCGGCGCCGCCGGCTCGCCCTCGAGGCGCCAGAGGACTCCTCGATCCGTCGACCCTGCCTGCACGAGGCCGGCCCGTTGGTCGATCGCGGCGACGGACGCCGTGCGCAGTGTGCGTGCGCGATCCCCCTCGCCCGGCGCCTCCGCGAGGAGGACGTAGCTGATCCCCTGCGCGAGCAGTTCCGCCGGCGCGTCGAAGTCGCGGGCGGAGATGAGGTCGACGGCGAGGGTCGCGATGTCGGTCCCCTGCGGTTCGACCGCCGTCGAGAGCATCGTCGTCTGCGAGCCGAGGGTCTCGCTGGGGCCGCGCACCACGTCGACAGCGAGACCGCCGTCGTTCTGCGGCGTGAGGATGAGTGTGGAGATCGGCCGGTCCCCGGCAGCCTGGGCTCGCACATAGGCGGGAAGGGTGGACTCGGGGCCGTTCGTCAGTGCGGAGCGGTCGGTGTGGAAGGCGGTGAGGGCAGGGACGGCGCACGCCACGAGAGCGAGGGCGGCCACCCCTGTGGCGGCGACGCGCAGGCGCGGCAGCGTGATCGCCGTGTCGAGCGTGATCGTCGCGGCACCCACGACGCCGATCCAGGCGAGGCTCAGACCGGTGCCGGGCCAGATCGGCACCGGGGTGCCCCCCGCGGCGGCGACGCTGATTCCGACGGCGAGAAAGGCGGTCGCGAGTCCGCTGAGTGCGACGACCAGCAGGGTGATGCCCGCCCGCCATCGAGGGGAGACGGCGGACCCCAGCGCGAGCAGCGCGAGCGGTGCGCAGAGCAGTGCCGCCCAGGTTCCGGGGACGACGCTCGCCCAGCCCGCCAGATCGCTCGTCGGGAAGCCCCCGGCGATCGCCAGGCGTCCGGCGGCGTCGGCCGACGCCTGCGGCCCCAGCCACGTCAGGCCGGGATCGGCGAGGAGGCCGAGGGCCGTGCCGTGGGCGAGCTGCCAGAAGATCAGGGGAGCGAACAGCACCGCGGTGGGCAGGGGAAGCCAGAGCAGGCGGCCCGCACCTCGGAACTGAGCCGTGCCGAGCACGATCCCCAGAGCCACGACCCATAGCACCGCGAGGGCAGGGGCCAGGACCGGTGCGCAGGCGACGACCGCCGCCAGGAGCAGGGACGCGCTACCGGCCGCGCCCCAGGACCGGTGGGCGACCACCGCCGAATGGAACAGCCACGGGAGCAGAAGGTGGACGAGCACGGCAGAGGGCCGCCCGTCCACGAGCGCGGTGAGGAAGGTCGGCGCGAGCGCCCACGCGATGCCGGCGAAGATGCGCAGTCCGGCCCGATCGGTGACCCGGGTCGCGGCGAACCATCCGCCGAGGACCGCGAGCGGCAGCGCGAGGATCCACAGCAGCACCATCGCGAAGGAGGGCGCGCCCGGCCACAGCGAGCCCAGGACGGCGATGATCGCGGCGAACGGGTCCGCCGGTCCGACGAGATCGACGCCGATCCCGCGCAGACCCCATGCCGCGTCCTGCCACAGCGCGACGACGGTCTCGCGTAAGGGCAGGAGGCCGCCGCCGCCCAGCGCCGGCCAGGCCAGGAGACTCGTGAAGCAGGCGATGCTCACCACCAGCGCGGCCAGCACCGCCCAGGCTCCGCCCCCGGAGAAGAAGCGGAGCTCGCTGACGGCACCGTGCTCGCTGCCGTGCCCGTCGTCGAGCCGGCGACGCAGTTGTGTGGGGGTGACGCGCAGCGGGGCGATGCTCGCCCAGGTGGAGGATCGGAACGAACGGATCCGGGCGCGCGATCGGGCGACGGCGCCGAAACGGATCATCGCGAGGAGAGCCGCCCCCCATTCCGGGAACACGGCCTCCGGCCGCTTGCCGATGAGATGAGTGAGGGAACGCCACAGCGCGAGCGGCAGGAACGTCAGCCAGTGCAGCGGCACGGTGGCGGCAGGAGCATAGGCGAGGCGGCGATGCAGCTGCGCGAGGCGGGTGACGAAGGCACGGCGCGCCCGTCCCGCCGGAAGCGCCGCAGGGCCGTCGGGGGCGGCGGAGACCCTCGCAGCCGGAGCGAGGACGACACGGCCACCTCCGAGTCGCGCCCGCACGCCGAGGTCGAGGCCTTCATCCGCACCCCCGAGGGCGGGATCGGGGCGAAGCGCCTCGCGCACCTCTCCGCGGATGAGCAGGCCCCGGATGTCGGCGCCGAGGGCGTCGTCCATCCGATCGTGCTGGCCCTGGTCCAACTCCCCCGCCGCCAGCTCGACCGACCTGCCGAACGTGGTCATGCTCACGCCCAAGGAGACGATCTCGCGCTCATTGTCGGTGGCGACGAGTTTCGGCGCGATGATCGCGGCGGACGGCGACCGCTCCAGCATGCCCGTGAGGCGCTCCAGCGCACGCGGGTGCGGGGCGGTGTCCTGCGCGAGGATCCAGATCGCCGATCCGTCGAGGACTCGCGGGCGCGCCAGATCGAGGGCCTCGGCGAACGAGGTCGACGCGCGCGCCTCGATGATGCCCTCGACGGTGGCGGCGACGGCTTCGCTCTCCCGTGCGGTGGTGGCGTCACCGCAGATGATCAGCGTGACGGCCGCGGGCGGGAGCGTCTGCGAACGCACGGCATCGAGCGTGCGGAGGAGCTGGGCGCGGGCGGAGGGGCCGGGGCGCGCGACGATGAGGGCATGGACTCGGGCTGGCATGACGTGGTCAGCCTATGCGGGGCGTCACGCCGGGATGCGCACCGCTCCCGGCGCGCCCGGGAAGCCGCGCCGCGAAGTCGGGTCAGCTGGCGCGACGCTTGAGCTTGCGGCGCTCGCGCTCGGAGAGACCACCCCAGATGCCGAAGCGCTCGTCGTTGGCCAGCGCGTACTCGAGGCACTCGCCACGGACGTCGCACGCCGTGCAGATGCGCTTGGCATCCCGCGTCGAGCCGCCCTTCTCCGGGAAGAACGCCTCGGGGTCGGTCTGCGAGCAGAGCGCATCGCTCTGCCAGGCGAGGGCGTTGTCGTCGTCCTGGTCGGACCGGCGGACCCCGGGGACACCGAGGTTGACTGGATCGACGAACCAGTTCTCCGGCACATCGGAACGGTAACCCGTCATCTCGACCTCCAACCCTTCAGAAACCGCCCCCCTGGCGGGCCGTGCTCACCTAATTACACCCGTGTCATTCGCTCCGGTCAAGTCGCGGATCGTAAACCCTCAAGCGATTCTTGAAGGTTCTTGGACGTTCCTCGGCGTGTCGCGGACCCGGGACGACGCCTCAGCGGCCGGGAGTCGCGACGAAGGCCTCTCCGGCACCGGAAAGCGTGAGGGAGCGCTCGTCGGCGTCGGCGAACGCCACCGTGCCGACCGGGACGGCGGTCTCCTCGCCGGACTCCGCGGTCACGTGGACCGATCCGGCCGTGGCCAGCACCATCGTCGGGCCGGAGACATCCAGTGTGACCGCCGCGTCATCGATCCGGACCCGCTGGAGCGAGAAATCGGGGACGGGCACGGAGTACGTCGTCACGGCTTCGCCGACCGTGGGCCGCAGCACCGGGACCTCGCCGGGGGTGGTGTCCAGCACGGCGAGCAGCTCAGGGACGTCGATGCGCTTGGGCGTCAGACCACCGCGGAGCACGTTGTCGCTCGCCGCCATGATCTCCACGCCGAGGCCAGAGAGGTAGGCGTGCAGCAGGCCGGCTCGCAGGAAGACACCTTCGCCGCGGCGCAGCACCACGTGGTTCATGAGCAGGGCGACGACGACCCCGGGGTCGCCCGGCGAGGTCTCGGCGATAGCGGCCACGGCGCGCAGGGCCGGCTCCTCCTCCCCTGCATCACCACCGGCGGCGCCGACGACGGCAGAGATGATCTCCTCCACCTCGCCCTGCGCCTCTCCGCCGAGCAGCCAGCCGATCGCGTCTCGGAGCGGGTCGCCCTCACCCGAGAGCCGCTCCCGCAGGGATCGCACGCCCGGAACGTCGTCGAGGGCGTCGAGCAGTCGCAGCGTGTCCGCGACCGGACGCAGGCCACTGAGCGACTCGAAGCGGTCGCTCAGGGCGACGATGAGCTCCGGCTTGTGATTGGCGTCGCGGTAGTTCCGCCGCGGGTCGTCCAGCGGCAGCGAGCTCTCCCGCGCCCAGCCTTCCTGCGCCTGCTCCCTGGTCGGGTGCACCTGGATCGACAACGGCCGCGCGGCGGCGAGGAGCTTCAGCAGGTACGGCAGCGTGCCCCCGGTCACCTGGTCCAGCGTCCCGCCGTCCGCGAGGTCGGCGGGATCGCCCGGGTGATCGCCGAACCACACCTCGGCCTCCGGCGCGCCCGTCGGGGTGCGGCCTTCGAGCTCGGCGAGGAGGGAAGACGATCCCCAGGCGTAGTCGCGGGGCACGTTGGTGAGGCTGCGCAGCATGCCCCCAGCGTAGAGCCCGGCGCGACGGACAGGTCGGATCCGGGTGCGTCGAGGTAGCCTGAGTCGCGATGGCCCAGTACACAAAGCACCCGGTGGCAGCCCCGCCCACCGCGCCAGAGCGCGAGTCCACGGGGCATCTCCTGCTGCGTGGATACGTCATCGCCGTCCTGTTCGTGGCCTTCGCGCATTCGGCGGTGTACAACCTCGTCGGCGAGATCGGGGCCGCCATCGTGCTCGCCCTCTTCAGCGCAGCCACCCTCGCGATCGGCGTCCCGATGCTCGCCAGGAAGCGCCCGCAGTCCTTCCGCTGGCGTCGGCTGCCGTGGGCGGCCATCGGCTACACGGCACTCGCCCTCCTCTCGGTCGCCTGGTCGCAGTGGCGTGTCCCCACCGTCGCCACGGGTGTGCTCCTGGCGGCGGTCACGGTGAACGGTCTGTTCATCGCACACGCGCTCACCTGGCACGAGATCGTGCGCGCCCTGTCCTCGGCCTTCAAATGGATCCTCGGCCTCTCCCTCGCCCTCGAGCTGTGGGTGTCGCTGGTCCTCCACGGTCCCCTGCTGCCGAACTTCGCGGACATCCCCGCCGGGAAGATCGACCCCCAGTGGTACTGGGTCCGCGACAACCTCTTCGACGGCGGACGCATCCAGGGCATCCTGGGCAACGCGAACCTGCTCGGCATCGTGTCGCTGTTCGCGCTGATCACCTTCGGCGTGCTCTTCGCCGCGCGAGCCCGCTGGCGGACCACGCTCGCGCTGTGGATGCTCCTCGCGGCATACTTCCTCGTCCGCACCGCGTCGGCGACCGCGCTCGTGTGCGCCGCCGCGGCCGCCGTGGTCCTCGTCGTCGCCCTGCTGATGCGTCGAGCCGCCTCGCCCACCGCGCGCACCCGGATCTATATCGTCGCGATCGGCTCCACCGTCCTCGGCGGTCTCGCCGTGTGGCTGCTGCGCGAGCCCCTCCTCGGCCTCCTCGGCCGCAGCGCCGACCTCACCGGCCGCTCCGACAAGATCTGGGCGGCTGTCCTCGAACGGGTCGGCGAGCACCCCGTCATCGGCAACGGCTTCTCCAGCCCGTGGGTGCCCACCGACCCGGCCTTCGACGGCTGGATCGTCGACCATGGGATCACCGTGTTCCACGCCCACAACATGTGGCTGGACGTGCTGCTGCAGCTCGGCATCGTGGGCGTCGTGCTGATGGCCGTGGCCTACGCCAGCCTCCTGTGGCGCTCGTGGTTCTTCGCCGTCGACCGTCCCCGGTGGGACCTCGACGCGCGGCGCCCCTATTCCCCGCTCACGCTGCTGCCCAGCCTGTTCACCGTCGTGCTGCTGGTGCAGGGGCTCACCGAGTCGACCCCCATCATGCTGTGGGGGTGGCTGCTCCTGGTGATGCTGTCGTTCAAGCTCAAGTCGGTGCCGCTGGTGGGCGTCGGTGAGCGGGATCTCGTCTTCGAACGCGGCGCGACGCCGCGGCGGGTGCCGTGACGGTGGCACACCCGTTCGCCCGGCTCCTCGGCTCGGCGGAGATGGCGCGGGCGTTCACGCTGGCGGCACTGACCGCCGTGTTCGGCTCGTTCGCGATCGGACGGATGACGTCGGCCGTCACCCTCGCCACCATCATCACGGCACTGTGCCTGCTCGGCGCCGCGATCCTCTGGGTGCGGAGAGAGGAGCTGTCCCCGCTGCGCATCGCGCCGTCCTCGCTGCTGGCCTTCCTCGCCTGGGCTCTCGTGAGCCTGGTGTGGACGACCGACCGCTCCGACACGGTCCTGGGCTGGCTCTCGCTCTTCGGCTACGCATTCCTCGCGATCACCATCGGACACATCCGCGACACACTGCAGACCGTCCGCGCGCTGGGCGACACCCTCCGCGTCCTGCTCGGGATCTCCCTCGGCGTGGAGATCCTCTCGGGCGTGCTCCTCGACCTCCCGTTCGCCTTCCTGGACATCCAGGGCAATCTCGCCTCCGGCGGCCCGGTCCAGGGACTGTTCGGCAGCCGGAACATGCTCGGCTTCATCGCCGTGCTCGCCCTGATCACCTTCGTGATCGAGTGGCGCACCCAGTCCGTCGATCCGCCTCTCGCCGTGGTCTCCGTCGCCCTCGCCGGCGGCCTGGCCTTCCTGTCTTCCTCGCCGACGGTGCTCGTGCTGGCCGTCGCCGTCGGAATCGTCACGGTCGCGCTCACCATCGTCCGCCATACCGCCCCGGCCCGTCGGAACCTCGTGCAATGGACGCTGGGCGTCCTGGTCGCCCTCGCACTCACCGTCGCGTTCGCCCTGCGTCACCAGATCATCGCGCTGCTCGACGCCGGATCCGACTTCTCCATGCGGGCCGAGCTGTGGAACATGATCCTCGACTTCGTGGCCGTCAAGCCCATCACCGGATGGGGGTGGTTCGGCGACTGGGCCCGAGGAGAGTATCCGTTCACGTTCATCAACTTCCAGCTCGACGACCGGCATCAGAGCGCACTGAACGCCTTCTTCGACGTGCTGCTGCAGCTCGGCGCGGCAGGGTTGGTGCTGTTCCTCCTGCTCGGCGGCATCGCGCTGATCCGCTCCTGGCTGGTCGCGAGCGTCCGCCGCTCCGTCGTCTACGCCTGGACGCCGATCACGCTCGTGACGCTCGCGGTGGACTCGATGTTCGAGAGCTTCACACTCGTCGGCGCCGGGTGGTTCATGCTCGCCCTGTGCGCCCTGCGCGCCGGGCAGTCCCGCTCATGGCGCGAGAACATCGACGCCGCGCATACCGGCGCCATCCCCACTCTGCGCCCGCAGGAGTGACGGCGCGCCGTCAGCGGACGGTGGGGAGCTTCTCCGCCCAGGCGAGGGCGTCGCGGACGCCGTCGTCGACGGAGCGCTCCGCGCGCCACCCCAGCACCTCGCGCGCCCGCTCCACGATCGCGAAGGCGCCGGCCTGGTCCCCGGGCCGGCGATCGGTCTCGACGACGGGCAGCGGGTCCCCGGTCACCCTCTCGAAGGCCTGAACCAGCTCGCGGACCGTCACACCGTCGCCGGTGCCCAGGTTGATCACCTGATACGGCTGCTCCGGCGTCGCGACATCATCGAACCTGGTCACCGCCGCGACGTGTGCGAGCGCGAGGTCCCACACGTGGATGTAGTCCCGCAGGCCCGATCCGTCGCGGGTGGCCCAGTCGGTGCCGGTGATCGGGAACGGCTCGCCGGCCGCCCGCGCCTGCATGATCTTGCCGAGCGCGTGCGACGGCGTGGGATTCTGCAGTCCGGTCCGCAGCTTTGGGTCGGCACCGATCGGATTGAAGTAGCGCAGCGCGATCGCCCGGAAGTCGCCTGCGGCGGCCGCATCCGCGAGGATCTGCTCGACCATGGCCTTCGTCGCCGCGTAGGGGCTCGAAGGGGCGAGGCTGCCGCTCTCATCCACCCCGTCGCCGGTCTCCCCCGCGTAGATCGACGCCGACGAGCTGAAGACGATGCGCGCGATACCGGCGTCGCGCAGGCGTCGGAGCAGAGTGATCGTCTTGCCGACGTTGCTGTCGTAGTAGCCGAGCGGATCGGCGACGGACTCCGGCACGACGATCCGGGCGGCACAGTGCACGACGGCATCGATGTCGGGGTGCTCCGCCAGCAGCCGGTCGAGGACGGCGGCGTCGGCGATGTCGCCGACGTAGAGGTTGCGCCCCGCGCCGAAAGCCGCCAGCCCGGTGGACAGGTCGTCGAGGACCACGACCTCGATCCCGGCTTCGATGCATGCCGTCGCCACGGTCGATCCGATGTAGCCGGCCCCGCCGGTGATCAGTACCTTCATCGCGGTCAGTCTAACCAGCCGCGCCGAGCGCCAGGGTTCGGCTCTCCGCAGATCCGAAGGCGACCACCGGTAGGCTACTCACTGCTCGTCGAGTCCCGCGCTGCCCTCCGGCAGCGGCCGCGGCACCAACAACGGAGAACCTCCCTGTGGCCCACGTCCTTCAGAACGTCGTCTTCCCGCTCGATCGCGACCCCGACCTGCTCCCGCTGTACGCGGACCCCGAGACGTGGTCCGTGATCGAGGAAGAACCGGTCCGGGTCTCCAGCCGCGCACACCTGGGCAACATCCTCGGTCGGCACCGCGCACGCATCGTCGCAGGACGGCGCGTCTCGCTCGGCACCTACTTCAACGCGTTCCCCGCGTCGTACTGGCAGCACTGGACCAGCGTCCGCGAGGTGCAGCTCACCGTCAGGACCACAGGGCCGGCCACGATCCTCGTCTATCGTTCCAACGGCTCCGGGGTGCGTCAGCGCGTGGCGACGCGTGAGGTCACCGGCGAGGCGACGACCTCCTTCGACCTCGACCTCACGCAGTACAGCGACGGAGGCTGGATCTGGTTCGACATCGTCGCCGACGAGAAGCCCGCCGTGCTCGAGGGCGCGGAGTGGACCACCGAGCACGAACCTGCCCGCACCGGCAAGGCCTCGCTCGGCATCACGACCTACAACAAGCCCGACTACTGCGTCGAGACCCTCCGGGCGCTCGCCGCCTCCCCCGATGCCCTGGAGTTCGTCGACCGCATCTTCCTGGTGGACCAGGGCACGCAGCTCGTGGCTGACCAGGACGGCTACGCGGAGGTCGCCGAGCGTCTCGGGGAGACCCTGCAGGTGATCCGCCAGGGCAACCTCGGCGGCTCGGGCGGCTTCGCCAGGGCGATGCACGAGTCCCTGCAGCGCCCGGAGAGCGACTTCGTGCAGCTCCTCGACGACGACGTCCGCATCGAGCCGGAGTCCCTGCGCCGTTCCATCGTCTTCGGTCAGTTCGCCACGACGCCCGTGCTCGTCGGCGGGCACATGTTCGACCTCCTCGATCGCCCCAAGCTGCACGGCTGGGCGGAGGTCGTCGACGAGGGTCCGTTCATGTGGCGCAACCTCTACCAGGAGAAGATGCCGCACGACTTCGGTGCTTCCAACCTGCGCCAGTCGCCGCTGCTGCACATGCGCATGGACTCCGACTACAACGGCTGGTGGATGTGCCTCATCCCGCTCGATGCGGTCCGCGAGGTCGGGCTCTCCCTTCCCGCGTTCATCAAGTGGGACGACGCGGAGTTCTGTCTCCGCGCCGGTGAGGCCGGTTTCCCCACCGTGGCGATGCCCGGGGTCGCGCTGTGGCATGTGTCCTGGGTGAACAAGGACGACTCGATCGACTGGCAGGCCTACTTCCACGCCCGGAACCGCATCGTCGCCGGGCTGCTGCACTCCACGGCGCCGCGCGGCGGGCGCCTCATCGTGCACAGTCGGCGCGTGGACCTCAAACACCTCATGATGATGCAGTACTACCCCGTGGCGCTGCGGGCTCGCGCGCTCCGGGACGTGCTCTCCGGCCCCGCGCACATGCGCAGGAACCTCGCGACGGCGATGCCCGCCGCGCGCGCCCTCGCAGCCGAGTATCCCGAGACCGTGATTCACCGCGATCCGGCCAGGGTGCTGCACTCGCGCCGCGGCCGTCAGGTGTTCAAGCGGCTGCCGAAGAACGAGTTCGACAGCCCGACGGGTCTGCGGCTGCGTATCTTCACCCTGAAGACACTCGTCTCGCACTGGCTGCACCGCCCCGACCCCGCGAACATCGCGCAGCCGGAGGTCGAGTTCGGCAAGGAAGACGCGCACTGGTGGCGCGTCCCGCCGTACGACAGCGCGCTCGTCAGCGCTGCCGACGGCTCAGGGAAGAACATCTACACGCGCGACCGTGCCAAGTACCGCCGCATGCTGCGGGAGTCCGTCCGGCTGCATGCCGAACTGCGGCGGCGATGGCCGGAGCTCCAGCGGCAGTACCGCGATGCCCTTCCAGACCTGGTCTCGCCCGAATCCTGGCAGCAGATCTTCGAGGAGAAGGCATGACCACCGAGGCCTCACCCTTCGATCCGGCGTCCGCCGCGATCGTCATCGTCACCTTCAACCGTTCGCACCTGCTGACGGGCCTGCTCACCAGCATCACCGCGATGGACCCGAAGCCGGGCCGCGTGATCGTGATCGACAACGCCTCCTCGGACGATACGACCGATGTCGTCGAGTCCTTCCGTGAGGACATCGGCACCGAGCTCGTCTACCGTCGACTCGACGTGAACACCGGAGGCTCCGGCGGGTTCAGCGAGGGCATGCGCACGGCGTACGACCTCGGCGCCGAGTGGATCTGGATGATGGACGACGACGTCGAGGTGCTCCCGGACGGCCTCGCCCGGATGGGGGCGTGGGCGCCGCGCTTCAAGAGCATCCAGGGACGGCGCTACGACTACGACGGCAGCGAGTTCTACTGGCAGTACCGGATCGCGGAACGCATGGGCATCCCGATCCCCTTCGCTCCGGCGGGATTCGATTCCTCGGGATACAAGGAGATGAACAGCGGCTGCTTCGAGGGCATGTTCATCCACCGCTCGATCGTGCAGCAGATCGGCCTCCCCGACCCCCGCTTCTTCATCTACTGGGACGACCAGATGTACGGCTGGCTGGCCTCACGCCGGACCACCGCGGTCATCGTCGACGAGTTCGTGCTGCGCCGCACCCGCGAGATCCGACAGTGGGACATGGGAATCCGGCACATGAACGCGTCGAGCAACGCGTACCGGTACTACATCATGCGCAACCGGGCGTTCATCAAGCAGTACTACCGCGCGCACGGCGTCTACAACCCCGTGCTGTTCGGCCTCGGAACCACCGCGACGTTCTTCAAGGAGCTGATCCGGCTGGTCTTCGTGGAGCGCACGGTCCGCGGCACGAGCAACCTGTTCCGCGGCCTCAGGGACGGCGGACGCATCGGCCGCGACCGCACCTGGGAGCCGATGAGCCCTCTGGAGGCCTGAGATGGACGACCCCCAGCCCGAGGTGCGGTGGGCCCCGCTCCCCCCAGCACCGAAGCGCACCGGTCGGGTGTGGCTGATCGTCGGTCTGAGCGTCGCGGCGCTCGCGATCGTCGGTATCCTGCTGTTCTTCCTGCTCCCGCGCGACGGTGGCCCTGAGCCCGTCGGCAGCACGAGTCCGTCTCCGACGGCCACCCCCTCCGAGACGCCCACCGCCACTCCCACTCCGACGACGACCCCGTCCGCGACCCCGGAGCCGACGCCGATCACGACGGCGCCCCCGATCGGCGATCCGACGGTCGAGGTGTTCCGCGACAAGGTGTCCGGGTGGCTGAACTCCGCCGATCGGGGTCTCGACATCGTCGCCGGGGCGAGCGGTCAGGATGCGCTTCCCGTCGTGGACTCCCTCCAGGAGGACGCCCAGCGCCTGGGCGACGCCCTGCCGCCGTCCTCCATCCAGGACTCCTGGCGCTCCGGCGTAGAGACCTACGCCCAGCGGCTCACGGCACTGCGCGCGGCGATCGAGGGCGGCTCCGGCGTGCCAGGGGCCATCGACAGCGCGCGCGCTGCCGCGGCAGACCTGCGCAGCCTCGTCGGACTCTGACGCCCCTTGGGCCCGAGCACGATTCAGACGGAGTAGTCCGCGTTGTAGCGGTCGAGCACCTCGTTGATCGGTGCATCCAGGGCGAGCGTGCCGCGGTCCAGATAGAGTCCCCTGGTGCAGAACCGGCGCAGGTCGCGCTCGTTGTGGCTGACGAAGAACAGCGTGCGACCGTCCGAGAGCAGCTCGTCGATGCGCTTGTAGCACTTCTCACGGAAGGCCTTGTCGCCCACCGCGAGGACCTCGTCGACGAGCAGGATGGGCTCGTCGAGCTGGGAGACGACGGAGAACGCGAGGCGCACCTTCATGCCGTTGGAGAGGTGCTTGTACGGCGTCTCCTCGAATCCGGCGAGCTCGGCGAAGGCGATGATGTCGTCGTACCGGCGGGCGACCTCGTCCTTCGACATGCCGTGCAGCCCGGCCGTCAGCCGGACGTTCTCCCTGACCGTCAGATCGCCGACGAAACCGCCGGTGATCTCGATGAGCGGGGCGACCCCGCCGTTGACGCTGACAGAGCCCTCATCGGGCAGCAGCACGCCAGCCACGAGGCGGAGCAGCGTCGACTTGCCCTGACCGTTCCGCCCGACCACGCCGATCGATTCGCCCGGTTGCACGGTGAACGAGACGTCGCGGAGCGCCCAGAACTCTCCGGGACGCGAGCGTCGGGACGCTCCGGCGAACAGGTCCTTGAAGCTGCGCTGCCCGCGACGGTTGCGGCGGAAGCGCACACCGAGGCCCTGCACGTCGATCGCGGCGTCCATCACAGCTCCTTCAACACGGGGCGCTCGAGGCGTCGGAACGCCCAGACGCCGAGCGCGAGGATCAGCACGCACATCACGGCGCTGACCGTGAGCGTGAACGGGTTCCACTGGTCCGGGAAGAACGGCATGCGATACAGCATGAAGATCCCGGCGAGGGGGTTGAAGGCGCCGAGCGTCTGGAAGATGCCAGGCAGGTCCGTGACGTTGTAGATGATCGGGGTGGCGTAGAACATCGCCCGGAGGATGAGCGCCGTGGTGCGCTCGAGATCCGTGTAGAGCACGCACAGCGGCGCGACGAGCAGGCCGAGGCCGACGAGCAGCACCGTCTGCATGAGGATCGCCACCGGCACCCAGAGCACGCCCCAGCCGATCTGCACCACCTGGTCCGGATGGCTCTCGAACAGGAGGTTGACCACGATGAACAGCACCAGCACCGGGAGCGAGAACAGGAACTCCATGCCTTTGCTGAGCACGATGCGGTTCACCCAGATGGAGCGCGGGATCGACGTCGAGCGGACGAGACGGGCGTCCTTCTTGAACGCCCGCGTGAAGTCCGACACCGAGCTGTTGAACCACACCCACGGCAGCAACGCGCTGATGAGGAAGATGATGTACGGCTGCTCCCCGACGTCGCGACGGAATACCTGGGTGAACACGAACCAGTAGATCGCGCTCATCACCAGCGGGTCGAGAACAGACCACACGTAGCCGAGGAAGCTCGTCGCGTACCGGACCTTGAGGTCACGGGCCGACAGCAGCCACAGCGAATGCAGATAGCGCCGGGGCGTCCCGGGCGCCCCGACAGCAGCGTGACTCACGATTCCGAGTCTAGGAGAGAGTGTTGTTCCAGAGCGACAGCGCCGACCCGATGGCCATGTGCATGTCGAGGTACTGGTACGTGCCCAGGCGTCCGCCGAAGTGGACGTCCTTCTCCCCCTTCGCGAGCTCGCGGTAGGCCAGCAGGCCCTCGCGGTCGGTCGGGGTGTTCACCGGGTAGTAGGGCTCGTCGGTGCGCTCGGCGAAGCGGGAGAACTCCCGCATGATGACGGTCTTCTCGGACTCGTAGACGTCCTTGCGCTCCGGATGGAAGTGCTTGAACTCGTGGATGCGGGTGTACGGCACATCCATGTCCGGATAGTTCATGACGCTGGTGCCCTGGAAGTCGCGGACGTCCAGCACCTCCTGCTCGAAGTCGAGCGTACGCCAGCTCAGCGCGCCCTCGGCATAGTCGAAGTAGCGGTCGACGGGACCGGTGTAGACCACCGGGACCTGACCGACGGTGGCCTTCTTGTTCAGCGGCTGGGACTCGTCGAAGTAGTCGACGTCCAGCTTCACCTCGATGTGGGGATGGTCGGCCATGCGCTCGAGCCACGCGGTGTAGCCGTCGGTGGGCAACCCCTCCCACGTGTCGTTGAAGTAGCGGTTGTCGTAGGTGTAGCGCACCGGGAGCCGGCTGATGATGTCGCCGGAGAGCTTCTGCGGGTCGGTCTGCCACTGCTTGGCGGTGTAGTCGCGGAAGAACGCCTCGAACAGCGGGCGCCCGACGAGGGCGATGCCCTTCTCCTCGAAGTTCGTCGCGGACTTCGCATCGAACTCGCCCGCCTGCTCCTTGACGAGCGCACGGGCCTGGTCCGGCGTGTACGCGGCCTGGAAGAACTGGTTGATCGTCCCGAGGTTCACCGGCATCGGGAACACGACGCCCTTGTGGGTCGTGTAGACACGGTGCACGTAGTTCGTGAACGACGTGAAGCGGTTGACGTACTCCCACACCGTCGCGTTCGACGTGTGGAACAGGTGCGCGCCGTACCGGTGCACCTCGATCCCGGTCTCGGGCTCCGCCTCGCTGTAGGCGTTGCCGCCGATGTGGGAGCGGCGGTCGATGACGGTCACCTTGCGGCCCGCTTCCGCGGCGCGCTCGGCGATGGTGAGGCCGAAGAAACCCGACCCGACGACGAGAAGATCCATGCTCCCATCGTATCGGCGCCCGCCTGGGAGCCCGTGCCACGGAGGATCGCACCGCCCCATCGCACATCGCTGTCGTCGATCCCCACGCGGCCGCTACGCTGAGCGAGATGCGGGGAGACCGCAGCCCCTTCCTTCAGATGGAGTTCCCATGTTCCGACGTGCGGTGCCCGCTGCCCTCGCGGCCGTCGTCCTCGCTCTCTCCCTGCTCACCACGACGAGCGCCTCGGCCGACACGGCACGGCCCGCGGCGACCGGAGCGCTGGCGGACATCACGTTCCCGGCGGGGGTCTCCCGGCTCTCGGGCATCGACCGGTACGAGACCGCGATCGCCGTCGCGAAGAAGTACGCCTCCGGCACCGACGCCGTCTTCGTGGCGACCGGGGCGAACTTCCCCGATGCCCTGTCGGCCGCCGCGGCCGCTGCGCGCCTGGGCGCACCTCTGCTGCTCACCCCCGGATCGGCCTTGCCCGCCGCAGTGCGCACGGAGATCGCACGCCTGAACCCCACCACCATCTTCATCGCGGGATCGGAGGGCGCGGTGAGCGCCGCCGTCGAGCGTGCCCTCGCGACCATCGCCCCCGTGGAGCGTCTCGGCGGCGCCTCCCGTTACGAGACGGGCGACGCTCTCGTCCGGCGAGCCTTCCCTGCGGCTACCCACGCCTTCATCGCCACCGGACGGACGTTTCCCGACGCACTGGCAGCTACCGGCGCCGCCGGCGCCTCCTCGGCACCTGTCATCCTCGTCGACGGCAACCTGAACGCTCTACCCGCGCAGACCCGGGACCTGCTTACCGCCCTCGGCGTCTCGGCAGTCACGGTCGTGGGTGGCACGGGCGCCGTATCGGCGGGCATCGCCGCCGAGCTCGCGAACACGTACGACGTGCAGCGTCTCGGCGGAGCCGGGCGGTTCGACACCGCAGCGCTCATCAACGACTCCTTCTTCGCCCCGGGGTCGGCAGCGGCCGCCTTCCTCGCCACGGGCCAGAACTTCCCCGACGCGCTGGCCGGCGCAGCGTTGGCAGGACGCACCAAGAGCCCGGTCTACGTCACGAACGCCGGATGCGTCCCGGAATCCGCGCACCGGTCACTGCAGCGGCTCGGAGCACCCAGCACCGTAGCGCTCGGCGGGGCAGCCGTCGTGAGCGCTCAGGCGGCCGCGAACATGGGTTGCCTCACGGCTGGAGCACCGAGCATCTCCGGAACGGCGCGCGTCACCGGGTCGCTCACCGCGAACGTCGGCACATGGACTCCCGGGACATCTTTCCAGTACCAGTGGCTCGCGAACGGCAGCCCGCTCTCGGGCGCCACGGGCCGGACGCTCACCCTGACCGCAGCGCACGCCGGCAAGCAGATCTCCGTCCGGGTGACCGGAAGTCTGTCCGGCTACGTGACGGCATCGGTGCTTTCGGGCCGGACCGCCGCGGTCTCCTTTCCGCCTCGCACGACGCCAATCGACAGCTGGAACTGCCCGAGCTGGGCGCCCATCAAGGGCAACATCGGCGAGAAGGAGAAGATCTACCATCTGCCGGGCGGTCGATACTATTCCGCGACCAATCCGGAGGAGTGCTTCCGCACGGAGGCGGCCGCGCAGAGCGCCGGCTACCGGCGCTCCAAGCTGTGAGGACCGTCGGGGGCGCCTCTTCCGGAGCGTCGGGGGCCCCACGATAGGATCGCGCCACGGCCGCCGGGCTCTCCGGACGCCACGAAGAGAATCGAAGACTCCTTGAAAACACGTTCGCACCGTCGCGTCGTTGTCGCCGCGACGGCACTCGCCCTCGCTCTGTCCGGTCCGCTCGCCGCGGCAGCCGCCGATGATCCGGGGCTCCCTCAGCTCGATCAGGTGGACGCCGCTGCACCGAAGGCGGGAGGGCACTTCCGCCTCGACGAGTCCTCCGCGTCGGCGCTGAGATCCCCGCAGGCCCGAGCATCGGTGGCGGCCGCCGCACCGTCCGCGGTCGATGCGTCGACAGTCACCGAGGTGACCTCCACGCGCGCCCGTGCCACATGGTCGGCGCCCGCGGACAACGGGTCGGCGATCATCGGATATCACCTGCAGCTCCTCATCGGTGGGAATGTGATCGACGAGATCGTCACCGACGTGCCGATTCTCGGCGTGACGCTCACCGACCTCGCACCGGACACGACCTACGGCTTCCAGGTGGCAGCGGTCAACGCGGTCGGGACCGGTCCGTTCTCCCCCGCGCAGAGCTTCACGACGACGCACTCCTCGGTGGAGCGCCAGTTCGGCGCCGACCGCTTCGAGACCGCCGTACGCGTCTCCGAGAGCGCCTTCCCGTACGAGGGCGTGCCCGTGACCTTCATCGCCAACGGGATGAACTTCCCCGACGCGCTCGCGGCGGCAGCGGCTGCCGGCACCTTCGGCGGCCCGGTGCTCCTCACCCGCCCGGGCAGTGTGAGCACGGCGACGGTCGACGAGGTCGCGGCGCTGAAGCCGGAGTTCCTCATCGCCGCCGGGGGGAAGGCCGTCGTGAGCGACGCGGTCCTGAACACTCTCCGGCCGTCGGCGACCGTGGGCACGGAACGTGCCGCCGGCGCCTCGCGATACGAGACCGCCGGCATCATCTCCACGCTGTGGGAGGCGACGGGTACCGTCTACCTCGCGAACGGCATGAACTTCCCGGATGCGCTGGCCGGTGCGGCGGCCGCCGGTCACGAACGCGCTCCGGTCCTGCTCACCAAGCAGAACACGCTTCCCGCCGAGACTGCCGCATACCTCCGGTATCTGCGACCGTCGAAGCTCGTCGTCCTGGGGGGCACCGGCGCCGTCAGCCAGGCCGTCGTCGATCGCGCGCAGGCGGCCACGCAAGGCTCGATCGTCTCGGTCCAACGCCTGTTCGGCGACAGCCGGTACGACACAGCCGTCGACATCTCCCGGCGCACGTTCACGACTCCGCGGGTCCCCGTCGTGTACGTCGCGAGCGGGCAGAGCTTCGCGGACGCCCTCGCCGGCGCAGCCGCGGCCGGCGCGCTGGGCGGCCCCGTGCTCCTCACCGCGCCGACGGAGATCAGCGACGCGACGATCGCGGAGATCAAGCGACTGGACCCGGTACGGGTCGTCGTGCTCGGTGGTCCCGCCGTCGTCAGCGACGCTGTCCAGAACCGCATCGCGAACGCGATCGACTGACTGACGGGGCGGTCGTGACGCCTCGACGTCGCGACCGCCCCTCCCCCTGAAAGGCAGCTTGTGCCCTCCCGCACCCGTTCTCGCGTCGCCGTGACCTCGATCGCCCTCGCGGTCGCCGTCGTCACCCTGCTCGCCTCTCCCGCCCCTCCCCCTGCTTCGGCGGCGCCCCGGCCACAGACGACGATCGAGCGCATCTTCGGTTCGGATCGATACGAGACTGCGGCGGCGGTCTCCGCGGACGCGTTTCCCCGTACCGGCGTGATCACCGCGTTCGTCGCCAGCGGCGTCGACTTCCCCGACGCGCTCGCGAGCGCCGCCGTGGCCGGTTCGATGGACGGCCCCGTGCTGCTCACCAAGCCGGGGTACCTGCCGGCGGCGAGCGCCCGGGAGATCACCGCGCTGTCGGTTGACAGCGTCTTCGTGACCGGCGGACCCGGGGCCGTCAGCGACGGCGTTCTCCATCAACTGGAATCGCTGACGGGGGGCGCCTTCCGTTTCGGCGGCGCCGACCGATACGCGACGGCCGCAGCCCTGCTGCCGTGGTGGATGCTCGAGTTCCCCGATGTGGTCTTCCTCGCCAGCGGTGCCGACTATCCGGACGCGCTCTCGGGTGCAGCCGCCGGAGGACACCTGGACGTGCCCGTCCTGCTCGCCGCGCCGGACAGGCTTCCGGCCGAGACCGTCGCGGCCCTCGGACGTCTGGCACCGTCCAGGGTGATCGCGCTGGGCGGCACCGGCTCGATCAGCGACGCCGTGCTGGAGAGCGCGCGACGGGCGGCCGGCGACGGCGCGACGGCCGAGCGTCGTGGCGGAGCGACCCGCTACGACACCGCCGTGTCCGTGTCGCAGGGCACGTTCGCCGACCCGGGTGTCCCTGTGGTCTACGTCGCGAGCGGCGAGGACTTCGCCGACGCCCTTGCCGGTGCCGCTGCCGGAGGCAGTATCGGCGGCCCCGTGCTCCTGACTCCTCCAGACGAGGCTCCCGCGGCGGTTCTCGCGGAGATCCGCCGCCTCGCCCCGGAGAGGGTCGTGATCCTGGGAGGGACGAGCGTCGTCAGCGAGCGCGTCGCCACGCAGATCGCCGCTGCGGTGCGCTGACGGAACTGCTCCCGGACGCCTGACCGGCGCCCAGGAGCAGTTCCCGCATCAGGCCGCGGTGCCGACGACGATGCGCGGTGTGCCTGCCCAGAGCGCGGCATCGGTGGCCGCACGCCCGTCGACGATCAGCTTGATGCCGGGAAGCTGCGCAGGACTCAGCTCGCGGTAGTCCGCGTGGTCGGTCTGCAGGATCGCGAGGTCGACCTCCCCGCCCATGGCGTACGGTTCGAACCCGAGGCGGCGCAGCTCGTCGTCGCTGTACAGCGGATCGTGCACGACGACATCGGCGCCGCGGTCCTGAAGAGCCTTGACCGTGGGGAAGACTCCGGAGAACGCGGTCTCCTTCACCCCTCCGCGGTATGCCGCACCGAGGACGACGGCCCGCTGGCCGCTGAGGTCGCCGAGGATGCCCTCAGCCTGTGCGACCAGCCGCTCCGGCATCGAGGCGTTGAGCTGACGGGCCACACGGACGATGTCCGCGTCCGGGTCGGTCGACAGGTAAAGCCGGGGATAGACGGGGATGCAGTGACCGCCGACCGCGATTCCCGGGCGATGGATGTGGCTGTACGGCTGGGAGTTGCAGGCCTCGATCACCTTGTAGACGTCGATGCCATGAGAGGCGGCGAACAGACCGAACTGGTTGGCGAGACCGATGTTGACGTCACGATAGGTCGTCTCCGCCAGCTTCGCCATCTCGGAGGCCTCCGTGCTGCCGAGGTCCCAGACGCCGTTCGGCTGCGCGAGGTCCGGACGCTCGTCGAACTGCAGCACGGCCTCGTAGAACTCGCGTGCGCGCCGATTGCCCTCGCTGGAGAGCGCACCGATGAGCTTCGGGTACTTGCGCAGGTCGGCGAACACGCGCCCCGTGAGGACGCGCTCCGGAGAATACGCGAGGAAGAAGTCCTCGCCCTCCGTGAGACCGGATCCCTCTTCGAGCATCGGCTTCCAGCGGTTCCGAGTGGTGC
>NZ_SSDN01000043.1:0-9406 GCF_004794355.1 Microbacterium sp. K36
GCCTGTCGAAGTCTGGGTCCCTGAGCCTGTCGAAGTCTGGGTCCCTGAGCCTGTCGAAGGGTCCAGCAGATCGAACGCCGCGAGGGCGAACGGGGAGAGCGGCTGGTTGAGCGCGAAGTTGGGTTGCAGGTCGACCGTGAGCCGGACGCCCTTCGGCGCTCCGGGCACGCCCGTGTCGAAGGTCTCCACGACGCCCGATTCGCGGAGCGTGCGGAAGATCGCGAGGGCGCGGAGGGCGAGCGCGCGCTGCCGGGTGCGCGACTCGTGGTTGTCGAAGACGAGCCGGCGGACGTTCCCGAACACATCCCCGCCCCGGGCGATGACGTTGAGCAGCATGGCGCTGGTGATCTGCATGTGCGAGGTCAGGGTCTCCGGCGTCGCGTCGATGAGCTTCCGGAACGACGGCTCGCCCCACGACACGAAGCCGTCGGGGGCCTTCTTGCGGATGATCTTCCGCTTCTTCTTCGGGTCGTCGCCGGCCTTGCGGATTGCGGCGAGGTTCTCCGTCTCGTGCTCCGGAGCCTGGGCGACGACGGTACCAGCGGTGTCGTAGCCCGCGCGCCCGGCCCGGCCCGCGATCTGGTGGAACTCCCGCGCGTTGAGCTGGCGCATCCGCGTGCCGTCGAACTTCGTCAGCGCGGTGAGCAGCACGGTCCGGATGGGGACGTTGATGCCCACGCCCAGGGTGTCGGTGCCGCAGATGACCCGGAGGAGACCGCGCTGGGCGAGCTGCTCCACGAGTCGGCGGTACTTGGGCAGCATGCCGGCGTGGTGCACGCCGATGCCGGCCCGGAGGAAGCGGGAGAGCGTCTTGCCGAACGCCGTCGTGAAGCGGAAGCCGCCGATGAGGGCGGCGATCTCGTCGCGCTGCTCACGCGTGGCGACCTTCGTGCTCGACAGGGCCTGCGCCCGCTCCATGGCCGCCGCCTGCGAGAAGTGCACGATGTAGATCGGCGCCTGGCCCGTGTTGAGCAGGTCGTCGATGGTCTCGTGGATGGGCGTCGTCTCGTAGAAGAAGTGCAGGGGGACCGGGCGCTCGACTCCCGTGACCGAGGCGGTCTCCCGTCCGGTGCGGCGCGTCAGGTCGGCGGCGAGGGTGGTGACGTCGCCGAGGGTGGCCGACATCAGCACGAACTGGGCTTGCGGGAGCTCGAGGAGCGGCACCTGCCAGGCCCAGCCGCGGTCGGGGTCGCCGTAGAAGTGGAACTCGTCCATGACCACGAGGCCGACATCGGCGGCGTCGCCCTGGCGCAGCGCCAGGTTCGCGAGGATCTCCGCGGTGCAGCAGATGATGGGGGCGTCCGCGTTCACGGCGGAGTCTCCCGTGACCATCCCCACGTTCTCGGCGCCGAACACGTCGGCCAGCGCGAAGAACTTCTCGCTCACGAGGGCCTTGATCGGCGCCGTGTAGTAGCTCCGGCGTCCGCCGACCAGCGCGGCGAAGTGGGCGCCGACCGCGACGAGCGACTTCCCGGTGCCCGTCGGCGTGGACAGGATGACGTTCGCGCCGGAGACGATCTCGATGAGCGCCTCGTCCTGCGCGGGGTAGAGGCTGATGCCGGTCGACTCCGCCCATTCCACGAAGGTCAGGTACACCGCATCGGCGTCCGCCGCGTCGGGAACGAGCGAGGGTTCGAGCCGCGGCGTGGGAGTCATGGTCCTTCGATCATCCCATCTGCGTCATGTCGACGATCCCGTCACCCCGAGCGCGGTGAGCAGCTCGTACGCCGTGGAACGCGCGTGCACGATCACGGTGCCGAGCTGCGACGACGAGGCCGACACCGAGAGCAGGAGCTGGCCGTACGGCGCGAGGATGAAGCTCAGCAGTGCCATCTGGTTCTCGCCGATGGACAGCGACACGATGGCCGACAGCGTCGGCTCCGTCCCTCCCGCGATGATCTCGGCCTCGGCCCGCGCGACCCCGAACAGCGAGCCGTTCATCGCCGCGAGCTGCTCGCCGCCGTCCTGGTCGACGCCGAGGGAGGCGATGTGGAGGCCGTCCGCGGTCCCGAGGATCGCGGTCGTCAGCTCCGGGAAGCGCTCTTCCAACTGCTGCAGACGTGTCTGGGCCGACGGGCCGACGATCCGCGACCACAGCGCCCAGTTGCCGGCGACGTCGGGGTGCATGCGGGACGGATCGGGCGTCGCGGCGGCGTCCTGCCGCCCGGCGGGTCCGGTCATGGCTTCTCCTCCGGAAGATCGAGAGCGGCACCGGCGACGCGCATCACGCTGTCGCGGTCGCGCGCGTCGGCCGCGAGCACGCGCGAGGCCGGGATGCCGTGCCGCGCGAGCACGGGGGCGAGATCGCGGCGGATGTCGCCGATGGCTCGTGCGGCGCTGTGGCTGACGGCGATCGCGACGCGATGCTCCTCGCCCGCGAACACGCCGAGCCACTCCTCGGCGTCGGCGACGAGGGTGTCGCGGTCGCCACGCAGCCAGAGCAGCACCCGGGTGCCAGGGATCGAGACGCGCTGTCGTGCCGAGGCGAACCGCTGCTGTCCCGGGATGCCGATGAGCGCGATGGAGACCTCCGGCGTCGGCCGCCACGTCCCGTAGTCGAGCCCGACGGTCGTCGTGGTCTTGCCGTCCCCGCTCGCGAGCGACATCGGCACGTCGGTGTCCACCGGCGGGACGTCGCTCAGGGCGCGGACCGCGGTCGTCTTGCCCGCGCCCACAGGACCGGCGAAGATCACCCGGTACCGCTGAGGCAGGTCGGTCCGTCGCCGACGCGGGCGCCTCATCGTCCGCTCCACGGGACCGCTCTTCCGCTGTCGCCCTCTCCCGAGGCCGCTCCCCACGGCCCCATGGATCACGCGCCGAGGGCGGCGACCCGGCGGTTCACCGAGGAGCGCAGCAGAGCGAGGTTCGTGGCCTGGCGATCGGCGGCCAGGTAGATGAACAGGTCGTCGTCGAGCATCTTGAGCAGGTGCAGCTGCGTGTTCAGCGTCAGCAGCATGTCCTCGAGCTCGCCCTCGATGCCGAGGGCGTCGATCGTGCGCTTCTTGTTCTTCACGATCTCGCTGTTGAATGCGCTCGCGACCTCGAGGTCGAAGTCCGGGCGGACGGAGCTCGACGCGAGCGGCAGCCCCGATTCGAGGTCGACGATCGACGCCCCGATGAATCCGTTGATGTCGCGTTCGATGTCCGCGAGCAGCGCGTTGAGCTGGTCTTGCGTGGCCATGGTTCTCCCCAGTCGTCTCCGTCGCGCGCAGCAGCGACCGCCCTGTGCGGTCGTCCCCAGCGCCGCGCGACCTGTGAAGTGTATAACGTTACTCGGCGAGCGGGCCAGTCTCAGACCGAGGTCGCCGCGCGGAGGGCGATGCGGACCATGTCGCCGAACGTCTGCTCGCGCTCCTGGGCCGTGGTCTCCTCACCCGTGACGATGTGGTCGCTGACCGTGCAGATCGCGAGGGCGCGGCGCCCGTGGAAGGCGGCGAGCGTGTAGAGCCCCGCCGCCTCCATCTCGACGCCGAGGATGCCGTGCTGCACGAAGGGGGCGGTGAGCTCCGGACGGGTGCTGTAGAACTGGTCGCTCGAGAACAGCGGCCCGACGTGAACCGTGGACGAGAGGGGCTCCGTCTCGCTGGCCTCCACCGCCGCGCGCAGCAGGGCGAAGTCGGCGAGCGGGGCGTAGTCGAGGCCGTGGAAGCGCACGCGGTTGATGCCGGAGTCGGTGCTCGCGCCGTTCGCGATGATGATGTCGCGCACCGCGAGCCTCTCGGTCAGCGCGCCGCAGGATCCCACGCGGACGATCGTCTGCACGTCGTACTCCGTGAACAGCTCCGTCGCGTAGATCGCCATCGACGGCTGCCCCA
Source organism: Microbacterium sp. K36 (assembly GCF_004794355.1). Lineage (NCBI taxonomy): Bacteria > Bacillati > Actinomycetota > Actinomycetes > Micrococcales > Microbacteriaceae > Microbacterium > Microbacterium sp. K36. Next base: position 3,816 of record NZ_SSDN01000043.1, read on the forward strand.
TGCCCGAGCCCTGGACGGAGACTCGATGCCCCTCCCAGGTGCCGGTGAAGCCCAGCATCCCGCGCGTCTCGGAATACAGCTCGGCGTCGTCGAGGAAGGTCTCGGCGATCCACCTCGCCCGCAGCGGGTCGCCGGGGAACAGCACGATGGGGGCGATCTGACCGGGTTCCGCGGCGATGTGGGTGCTCATCCGCTCAGCGTACTCAGCCCTCGCGACGGCGGACGATCTCCCCGATCCACAGGGGCGCGAAGGGTGAGGTGCAGCCCGGGGCCGTGGGGTAGTCGGCCAGGACCCGGAGCCGCTCGCCGATCTCCACCGCCCGCGCTCGCAGGTCCGGATGGAAGATGCCGATGTTCGCGAGGGTCTCGTTCATGGCCCACTGCAGGCGCGGCGGGGCCTGCTGCAGGTCGCGCTCGATGAGGTCGAGGAGGTGCGACAGGTCGAGGCCGTCGGCGTCCTTCGTCACCCGGACCGTCGTGAGCGACCACGCGGCGGCGGCGACGGTGGGATCGGCGTCGTCGAACCAGCGCCGGCGCAGCTCCTCGGCGAGGGGCGACTTCTTGAGCACGTAGTTCACGAACCAGTCGTTGACCTTGGGTGGACGGGTCTCGCGCAGCATCGTGTCGAGCTCGTCGGCGGTGAAGTCGGCCGGGCGGCATACGAGCAGAGCCAGCAGCCGGGCGGACGTCTCGCCCGTCGCCCACAGCTCCCGCGCGAGGGGCTGGTCGGTCTTGATGCGCTTCGCGAGAGCGCGCATCCGGCTCAGGTTGATGCCGTGGTCGTCGCCGCGCTTCTCGTTCGCCGCGCGCTGCTTGGGGTCTTCCAGCGCCGCGAGCTCCGCCAGCGCCTCCTCCACTGTCATCCCGCCAGGGTAACCCCCGTCGACCCACCCCTTTCGGTGCCTCCCGGCCCCCTGCGGACGCACGCACGGGGCCGGGAGGCGCGAAAGGGGGTGGGTCGGCGGGAGGTCAGTCCTCGTCGAGGAGTTCGCCGCGGATGCGACGGAGGTCTTCCATGAGGGAGCCGACGAGGATCCAGTGCTGCGAGGACGGCGGACGGATCACGAGCGGAGCCGTGAGCGCAGGGATCGCGGAGGTCAGCGGCTCGGGCTCCGCGGAGGGCGCCGTCGTCTGCACCGCGAGGCGCACGTCGTGTCCGGCGCGGCGGAGCTGCTCGGCGATCGCGGCCACCGCGGGCTCCTCGCCGAGCCGGTCGTCGTAGTGATCGAAGTAGGCGCGGGTCATGCCGATGGTCTGCGTGACGATGGGCGAGAGCCGGTCGAGCAGCGCCTTCAGCTCCTGCAGGTCGGCGCGATGGGTCGAACGCCGCGGATTCAGCGTGAGCGACTCCTCTCCGGCGGCGATGGCTGCCGCTGCGGCATCCTTCATGGGCCGCAGCAGCCGCACCTCGAGCATGAGCTCCTGGAGCCGCGCCGGCGTCTGCGGGGCGGGCAGCGCGTCCGCCAGGCGGTCGAGGCTCGCGGCGAGCTCCCGCCCGAGCAGCCCCACGTTCCGTCGCGCCGGCTCGACGAGCACCGGGGGCACGATCAGCGCGTTCACGACGATGCCGATCACCACCCCGATCAGGGTCTCCACGATCCGCGCGATCGCGTACTCCGGGCTCGACGACCCGAGCGCCAGCACGAGCATCGCCGAGATAGCGACCTGGTTGCCGGTGCCGGGGGACGCCCGGAAGATCCACGCCACGAGCATCGCGACGACGATCGCCAGCAGCACGATCCAGCTCGGCGAGCCGAGGAGCAGGCCGAGACCGACCGCGATGACGACCCCGACGATCACGCCGATGCTGCGCTCGAGCGCCTTCGACAGCGACTGGTTGACGCTGGGCTGCACGACCAGGAGCGCGGCGATCGCGGCGAACACCGGCAGCTGCCCGGGGAAGACCCAGCCCGCGATCAGCCACGCGGCGATGGTCGCCGCGGCCGACTTCACCACCTGCAGCAGGGGCGAGCGCTGGGAGGCGCGGATCGCGGCGGGGATGCGCATGACCTCCACGGTAGTCGCGCCGATGTCAACCCCATCGCCCTTCTCTCGCCCAGCAGGCTGAATGGAGGCACACGAACGACGAACAAGTGAGGAGCATCCCCATGGTGCAGATCATCGAGACCATCGACGTCGACGTTCCCGTCCGCACGGCGTACAACCAGTGGACGCAGTTCGAGAGCTTCCCGAAGTTCCTCGACGAAGTCGTCTCCATCACGCAGATCGACGAGACCCGCACGCACTGGAAGGTGAACGTGGGGGGCGCGGAGCGTGAGTTCGACGCCGAGATCACCGAGCAGCACCCGGATGAGCGTGTCGCGTGGAACAGCGTCGGCGGCGAGACCGAGCACGCGGGCGTCGTGACGTTCCACAAGCTCGACGACAACACGACGCGGGTGACCGTCCAGCTCGACTGGGCGCCGGAGGGGCTGCTGGAGAAGGTCGGCGCCCTGGTCGGCGCGGGATCCCACGCGGTGAAGAAGGATCTGAAGAACTTCAAGGAGTTCATCGAGGGCCGTGGCGTCGAGACCGGCGCCTGGCGCGGTGACGTGGACGCCTGACACCTCTGCTACGAGGCCCGGGACCGCTGTCGGCGGCCCGGGCCTCGTCGCGTGTGAGGAGGACAGGCTGTCGCACGGGGTCAGGCGGGTGGGCGCACCAGGAGCCTGATGCGGCGCGGGCGCCTGTGTCGGCATAGGGAGCCGAGGGCGAGAGGGACGCGGAAGATAGGGCATCCGTCCGATGTCGAGGGGATACCTCAGAGCGGAGTGTAGGGATACACCGAACCGTCGAGGAGACACCATGTTCGAGCACCCCTATCTCAGCCACCAGGTCACTGTCTTCGAGCAGGAGCAGATCGAACGCGCGGTCGCCCGGCGCCGGATGCTCCTGGAGCACGCGGATCAGATCGTGCCGCGTCCGGCGGGTCCGCTGCGCCGGTGGCTGCGCCGCCACGGACGGCGGGCGTCGGCGGCGCGGGCGTCGCACGCAGGAGCGTGCGATCCGGCTCTCGCGCGATGACCGACGGCGTCGTGCTGTCCTTCCCCTCGGGCCCTCCGGATGTCCGAGGGGAGTGGCACGATGGGTCCATGGCCCCAGCCCCCACCGCCGCGATGGTCGGGCGTGACGCCGAGCTCGCCGAGATGCGCCGCCTGTTCGACGGCGTGCGCGCGGGCGTGCCGGCTGCGCTTCTCGTCGAGGGCGAGGCGGGGATCGGCAAGTCCCGCCTGGTACGGGAGTTCGCCGCCGAGATCGCGAACGCCGCCGACGTCCACGTCGGCTGGTGCCTCGACCTCGGCACCTCGCGCGCGCCGTTCGGGCCGCTCGCCGGCATCCTCCGCTCCATCGTGGAGCGCATGGGCGCGGACCGCGTGCGCGAGGCGGTCGGCGTGGGCGTCGAGGCGCTCGGCATGCTGCTGCCCGAACTCCTCGACGCTCCCGCGCCCCGCGACCGCACGAGTCCCGAACGCCTGCGCGACGCGATCGCGTCCCTCATCGAGGCCGCCACGGAGCTGGCGCCGCAGGTCGTCCTCATCGAAGACCTGCACTGGGCCGACGACTCCACGCTCGCGATCCTCTCCTTCCTGCTCCGCACCCTCGACCACGGCCGGTTCCTGCTGCTCATCACGTGCCGCACCGACGACGTGCGCCGGGGCGATGCGGTGAGCCGCTTCATCGGCGAGGCGACGCGCGCGCGACTGCTCGAGCGGATGACGGTGTCGCGTCTCGACGACGATGCGGTCGGCGAGCTCGTGGCCCAGATCACGGGCCGCGCGCCGACGGCGACGGCCCTGGAGCGGCTGCAGGTGCGTGCCGAGGGCGTGCCCTTCTTCGTCGAGGAGATCGCCGGGTGCGCCCAGGGGCCCCTGCCGGAGAGCCTGCGCGACCTCCTGCTCGCCCGCTTCGACCGCCTCGGAGACGACGCGCGCCGCGTGGTGCAGGTCATGTCCGGCGCGGAGCGACCGCTCACGGATCCTCTGCTGCTGCGCCTCGTCGAACTCCCCGAAGACCGCGTCGAAGACGCCGTCCGCGAGGCCGTGCGCAGCGGCATCATCGTCGTCGGCGAAGACGACTACGGATTCCGGCACGCGCTGCTGCGCGAGGCCGTGCACGACGACCTGCTGCCGGGCGCGCGGGCACGCCTGCATCGCGCCTACGCCGAGGCATTGGAGGAGGGCGGAGCTGACGACGCGGCGGCCCTGGCGTACCACTGGCAGCTCGCACAGGACGACCGTCGCGCCATCGCGGCCGCCGCCGACGCCATGCGGCAGGCTAAGGCCCAGTACGCCTTCGCCAGCGCGGCGCGGTTCGGCGAGCTCGTCCTCGAACTCTGGCCCCTCGTGCCGGACGCGGAGGAGGCGACGGGGTTCGCGCGCCTCGACCTGCTCCATGTGCTCGGTTCCGTCCTGCGCAACGCCGGCGACGGCGAGCGGGCGCTGGCGGTCGCCAACGTCGCGCTGAGCGAGGTCGATCAGGCGACGGTCGACCCGCGACTGCACGCCCGACTGCTGCGGAACAAGGCGCTGTACCTCGTCAACCTCGGTCGTCTCGGGGCGATCCCACTCCTCCAGGAGGCGCTCGCGCTCGCGGAGCGCGTCGACGACGACGTGTTCCGCGCCGAACTGCTGAACCAGCTCGCGAGTCGCCGCATGGTCGCGGGCGAGCGCGAGGAGGCCATCCGGCTCGCCGACGAGGCCGAGCGTCGCGCGGCGGGCGCGTCCACGACGGATCAGCTCTCGATCGCGGCGAACGTCCGCGGCGGGTCGCTGGCCCACCTCGGCCGGGTCGAGGAGGGGGTGCGCGAGTATGGACGGGCGCGCGACCTCGCCGCCGGATCGACCGCGGAGATGCGCTACCGCGTCAACTACTCCGACCTGCTGACGCTGCTGGGCCGCTACCGGGAGGCGGTCGCCGTCGCGGAGGAGGGCCTGCGGCGAGCCCGCGAGCTCCGCGTCGAGCGCACCTCGGGCTCGATCATGGCGCAGAACATGATCGTGCCGTTGCTCGAGCTCGGCGAGATCGACCAGGTCGAGGACATGCTGGCCCGGGACTTCCTGCAGGGCACGCTGCGGGTGTTCCGGATGTACGTGAGCATGACCCGGGTGCGGGTGCTCGCCTGGCGGGGCCGGGCCGCGGAGGCTGCGGAGACCCTGCAGGAGTGGCTGCCGGCGTTCGAGGAGACCGGAGTCTCGGAACGGCAGATCTGGTACGACCGGATCACGATGCAGGTCGCCGTGGCGGAGAGCCGGGGCGACCTGCGCGGCGCGCTCGACGTGATCAAGGAGATGCTGGACGACGACCGGCCGGCGTTGCTGCATCAGCGCCGGCTGCTCCTGGAGGCGGGTGCTCTCGTGACGGCGCTGCGGGCGGGCGGCGCCGACGTCGGAGCGACGGCCGCGGCGGTCCGGGAGGCCTGGGAGGCGCAGCCGCCGGAACTCCAGGACGACGCGTGGTCGACGGTGCTGCATGCCCTGCTCGACCCGAGTCCGGCCGCGGTCGACGAGGCGCTGAGCCGCACGGACGGCGACGACGTGCCGGCCACCTTCCGCGTGGTGCTGCGGCTCGAGCGCGCCCGGCTGCACGTCGCC